>NZ_JAHLQZ010000419.1:0-748 GCF_018919505.1 Citrobacter sp. S55_ASV_140 | reverse complement strand
ACCATCAGGATATTTACAAATTTAGCCAGCAGTTCTGATCCGAACTTCGGATCCGGCAGAATTTTACGCTGACCAATGACGCGACGACGTGGCATGGAAATACTCCGTTGTTAATTCAGGATTGTCCAAAACTCTAAGAGTTTAGTTTGACATTAATATAAAACGTTTGGCCTTACTTAACGGAGAACCATTAAGCCTTAGGACGTTTCACGCCATACTTGGAGCGTGATTGCTTACGGTCTTTAACGCCGGAGCAGTCAAGCGCACCACGAACGGTGTGGTAACGAACACCCGGGAGGTCTTTTACACGACCGCCACGGATCAGGATCACGGAGTGCTCCTGCAGGTTGTGACCTTCACCACCGATGTAGGAAGTCACTTCAAAACCGTTAGTCAGACGAACACGGCAAACTTTACGCAGTGCGGAGTTCGGTTTTTTAGGGGTGGTAGTATATACACGAGTACATACGCCACGTTTCTGCGGGCATGCTTCCAGCGCAGGCACGTTGCTTTTTGCAACTTTGCGTGCACGTGGTTTGCGTACCAGCTGGTTAACTGTTGCCATTAAATAGCTCCTGGTTTTAGCTTTTGCTTCGTAAACACGTAATAAAACGACCTCATACAATATGAGGACGCAGAATTTTAGGTCGGTGTCGAAAAGGTGTCAAGAAATATACAACGATCCCGCAATTACCAGGACATCTGGTTGGGATGCTTCACCGTAAGTCTGACGAAGTCAGTATAGCTA
>NZ_JAHLQZ010000418.1:0-752 GCF_018919505.1 Citrobacter sp. S55_ASV_140 | reverse complement strand
GATTAATACCATGCCGGGGATTTGCTTCATTAATGAAGCCAGATCTGCATCCGGGATGATTTTGGCGTGGACAACAAGCGCAGCGCAGCGGTGGCGAATAAGCTGTTCAATCGCCTGACGTTCCTTCTGTTCATTATGGTAGCCGTTGCCGATCAGTAAAAAATTACCGGTGTTATAGGCCACCTGCTCGACAGCTTTAACCATTGCCCCAAAAAATGGATCTGACACATCACC
The DNA here is from genome assembly GCF_018919505.1 of Citrobacter sp. S55_ASV_140. Classification (NCBI taxonomy): domain Bacteria; kingdom Pseudomonadati; phylum Pseudomonadota; class Gammaproteobacteria; order Enterobacterales; family Enterobacteriaceae; genus Citrobacter; species Citrobacter sp. S55_ASV_140. The sequence continues at coordinate 518 of NZ_JAHLQZ010000418.1, read as the reverse complement.
AACCACCAGTCCGACGGTTTCGGTAGATTGTTGCGCCAGCGCACGCGCGTTGGCGTTGGGGTGGTAGCTGAGTGATTCCATTGCACTCGTTACGGCCAGACGCGATGCTTCGCTGGCTTTGGGGGAATCATTAATCACTCGAGAAACGGTGGCGACTGATACACCAGCTAGTCGGGCTACATCCTTTATGGTCGCCATGATAGTACCTGTTGTGGGTAAACGCTTACATTGTGTCAGTGTTACGGAAAACGGCTGGCTGTTCAAGCAGATTGCCTGTCAGGACGTCGCAAATGTGAGCGCGCGCGAGCGAAGTAAGACAGAAAATAGAAAACGCTAATTTTTACTTACACTTTGCGATGTGCTGTTGCGATTGTTTGCTGGTGAGGGCACTGAGCAGATTGCTAAAGTTGGGATCCCAGAGGTATTGATAGGTGAAATCAACTTTCGGGTTGATCACTAGATTTACACCAGCCTGCGCAGATGCGCAGGTTTTTTTTTGTCTTCGGCCTATCTGTAAC
>NZ_JAHLQZ010000417.1:0-754 GCF_018919505.1 Citrobacter sp. S55_ASV_140 | reverse complement strand
GATAAGAATAGCAGAGACCGCCCCCTGCGCTAAATATCCAAATGCCATATATTGCACACCTTTCCATACAAGAAAATATGAACACAATATCAAATATAAGCTTGAACTAAAAATTTCATAAACAATGTATACTGCTGTTTTTTTTCTTGTTAAGGCTACATATAAATAAACCCATGTAAGAACTTTCAACGCATCACCTACCACATATATTCTTAAAATGTTTGATGCTTCAGAAAAGGCCGTTCCATAGATAAGATTTATAACAATTGGAGCTAATAAATAAACACCTAGAACCATTAATATGGCCATCGGTATAGAAATTTTTAAACATAAATATACTTCTTTTCCTATTCTCGTTTTCTCCTCGGCATTCGAATATCGGGGGACAATGAGCGTTGAAAATAACAGGCTTATGATTCCCATATATACTTCTGAAAGTTTAGTTGCAGAAAACCAGATGCCTGCAATAGATTCATCAATCTCAACACTAATAAGATGACGAAGATAAATCTGTACACCATATACAAGGATAGCTGAAGTAAGTGCCATTAAAGAATATTGCGAAAGCAATCTTGCTAAATCACGACTAAATCCCCTCAAGCATATAAATAAATCAACATTAAAAATTCGCAAAAATGGCATGCATAATATAAATGATACTATTGGGGCTAAAACAATACCTAACATCACACCGTTGATAGAAAACACACATGCTAATACAATGGTCACAAAAAACACCAGCACGGTGTTGATT
>NZ_JAHLQZ010000416.1:0-758 GCF_018919505.1 Citrobacter sp. S55_ASV_140 | reverse complement strand
TTATAAAGGTGGGCGAGCATGGCAGACATCACTCTTATCAGCGGCAGCACGCTTGGCAGTGCGGAATATGTAGCAGAACATCTGGCTGAAAAGCTGGATGACGCCGGTTTTTCCAGCGAAATACTGCATGGACCAATGCTGGATGAGGTTCCGGCTGAAGGGATCTGGCTGATTATCAGCTCCACACACGGTGCTGGAGACATTCCTGACAACCTGCAGCCTTTATATGATGCGTTACGCGAACAAAAACCGGACCTGTCGCAAGTAAACTTCGGCGCAATCGGCATCGGCAGTCGTGAATATGACACCTTTTGCGGCGCAATCGACAAGCTGGAAGCAGAACTGAAAGCCTGTGGGGCAAAACAGATCGGCGAAACGCTTAAGATCAACGTGCTGGAACATGAAATTCCGGAAGATCCGGCTGAAATTTGGCTGGGATCCTGGCATCCATTGCTCAGAGATTTGTAAAGATCATACTTTTTTATGTGGATAACTCTGGTTAAAAGCTTGGATCAACCGGTAGTTATCCAAAGAATAACGGCTGTTCAGTTTTTGAGTTGTGTATAACCCTTCATTCTGATCCCAGCTTATACGGACCAGGATCACCGATCATTCACAGCTAATGATCCTCAGCAACCTGTTGATCTTATTCAAAGGATCGTCCTTATCCACAGAGAGTGGCGATCCTAATAAGAGATCACAATAAAACAGATCTCTAAATAAAAAGATCTTCTTTTTAATACCCAGGATCCCAGGTC
>NZ_JAHLQZ010000415.1:0-770 GCF_018919505.1 Citrobacter sp. S55_ASV_140 | reverse complement strand
AGAAAGTGAAGCACTTTTTTACCACTGGCCTTTTTGTTTCAGTGAACGCTTAAGAGCGATTATTCTGTTCTTTCAGCAGGTCACGAATTTCACTTAGTAATACTTCTTCTTTAGATGGTGCTGGGGGTGCCGCTGGCTCTTCAGCTTTTTTACGATTCAATTTATTGATCAGTTTGATTGCCATAAAGATAGCAAACGCAACAATAATGAAATCGAAGACATTCTGAATGAATACGCCGTAATGCATGACCACCGCCGGGATGTCTCCCTGCGCATCACGTAACGTTAATGCAAACTGTTTAAAATCAATCCCACCAATTAGCAACCCCAGTGGCGGCATGATGATATCGGCAACCAGTGATGAAACGATCTTACCGAATGCCGCACCAATAATGACACCCACTGCCAAATCGACAACATTCCCGCGCATCGCGAATTCGCGAAACTCTTTAATAATGCTCATTTTATTCTCCCTATGCAGCTGACGTTTATAAGTTTAACAAATGTTTAGGCAATTTCCATTTATGTATTGCGGAAAGGGAAAATTATTAGGCCCTGATAAATAAAGGGAAATAAAAAAGGCGCTATATTAGCGCCTAAATTATTACAGGAAGAAGGGGCTTGGCTGGAATAAGCGCTCGACGTCGGTAATAAACTTTTTATCTGTCAGGAACATAATAACGTGATCGCCCTGTTCAATACGCAGGTTGTCATTAGCAATCATCACATCATTACCCCGTACAACAGCGCCAATAATAGTGCCGGGCGGA
>NZ_JAHLQZ010000414.1:0-792 GCF_018919505.1 Citrobacter sp. S55_ASV_140 | reverse complement strand
GTATTAACCTTTATGCTAAAAGTGGATCCTATCAATAGGTAAAAAGTGTCTCTTTACCAGAATTTATAAAGCCCCTAGGATCATACTCCTGAGACATTATTCTTATACAATATCAGGAGAAATATATGAATAGCAAAAATACTATTACAATTGCAGCTGCAGAACAAGAAGATTACTCCAGCTGGCTTCCTTTATGGATAAACTACCAAACATTTTATCGTACTAAAATTTCAGATGAAGTAACGAAATTAACATGGGAGCGTTTTCTGACGCCAGACGAACCAGTTTATTGTGCAGTTGCCAAATATGATGGTAAAATTGTGGGCCTGGTGCATTATGTTTTTCACCGTTCAACCTGGGCAGAATCAAACTATTGCTATCTCGAAGATCTATTTGTTAGCGAAGAAGTGCGCGGTCAACATATCGGTAAACAGCTGATCGAGTATGTTCAAAAGCAAGCCCAAAAAAACCATGCGTCAAGATTATACTGGCACACGCATGAAACCAACCTGCGTGGACAAAGACTGTATGACTGGGTTGCCAAAAAGAGTGGGATGATTGAATATCGTATGTGAGAGAAATAATACTTTTCACAGACGTTAATCATTCAGTTTAAAAAAAATCAAAGATTAGCCTCTGAGTAGATATACTCAGAGGATGTACTGATAACTCATCACCCCGGTCTTAATTTGATGAAGAAAGAACGTTTCACAACCCTTCGATGTGGGATGGCAGGTGTCCATGCGGTATCTGCCGATACGTCCTTCCGGTTTGGGCGTCATACTCATGATC
>NZ_JAHLQZ010000413.1:0-797 GCF_018919505.1 Citrobacter sp. S55_ASV_140 | reverse complement strand
CTTTTATACTGTAGGCCTGAAAATTATCACGTCGATGGTGACAATGACACCCTGGTATCTGTATCTGATCCGTACCGCGGACAACGCTTTATACACCGGAATAACCACCGATGTGGAGCGTCGATATAAGCAACATCAGAGCGGGAAAGGCGCGAAGGCGCTACGTGGAAAGGGAGAACTCACCCTGGCATTTGCGGCGCAGGTCGGCGACCGTTCGCTGGCTCTGCGCATCGAGTATCGCGTCAAACAGCTCACAAAGCGTCAGAAAGAGCGCCTTGTAGAGGGCGGAGGGCTTGAGGCTCTGCTGAGCAGCCTGCAAACCCCGGATGTTAAAAACGATTGAAGTGGTCGTGGTATTCCACCAGGCCCGTCACGCCCTCCAGCGCATCGTCCGCCAGGCGATGAACCTGGAACGCGCTTTCGGTGCCCGGCCAGCGGCAACGCAGGTCATGATGCGCAGCCAGCTCAAAGCCAAAACGGCTGTACAGTGCCGGATCGCCCAGCGTAACCACCGCGGCGTAGCCAAACTCGTTCAGGGAGTCGAGTCCTTCATAGACCAGTTGACGCGCCAGGCCCTGACCACGGTAGTTTTCATCCACTGCGAGCGGCGCCATGCCGACCCATTGCAGATCTTCACCCTGAACATCGACAGGACTGAACGCGACGTAACCCACTACCTGACCTTCGTCATCTGTCGCAACCAAACCCAGCGTTAAGAAACCATCTTCACGCAGGTCGTGCACTAATTTCGCTTCCGCATCGCTCTCAAATGAACGACGCAGCAACGCATCAATACC
>NZ_JAHLQZ010000412.1:0-803 GCF_018919505.1 Citrobacter sp. S55_ASV_140 | reverse complement strand
GCCCTGATGACCGGCAATCATTGGACCAACGACGATCCCGGCAATCAACAGTACAAAGAGTAATAATACTTTTAGCATCATTATTCTCCTTGCGGCGCGGTTGCCGGGGTGTCTGCCGAAGGAGCAGGAGCGGCGGCAACCGGCGCTGTGACAGGCTGCGCCAGTAAATTACGCACGCGGGTCTGCATTAATTTGTCGAGAATAGCCTGGCTCTGCAGTGTTTCTGGCACATCCATACTGATGCTTTGTTGGCTCAACTGGTCTACCTCTTCCAGGAAAGCTTTGGTGGTTGCATCGTCGGTGTCGTAGTAGGCGCGTACCCAGGTAGAGACATTTTCCAGCGCCTGGCGGTATGTCTCTTCCTGATGACGCGGTACGGCCTGGGCGGCTACTAACAGGCGAGAACGAATGTTCTCACGTAAGTAAACGTCCTGGTTCGGCGCCAGCAGCGGGACGGCGGTTTCATCTCGACGGCGAACAGTGATAAAGCTGTCCATAAAATTCTGCCAGCTTTTTTGCAGGTTGACGCGCCATTCACTAATTGAGCTGGACAGCTCGCTGCTGTCGGAGTCCATCGGTGAATCGTCGGTGTCGTTGTCGGCCAGACGCAGGTTATCAATCTGGTTAGAGAGCTGATTCACTTTCAGGATAATGCCGTCATAGTCGACCTGAGTTACCGCGGAGAGGCTCGCGATGTCGTCAGTAATCGCGCGACGGGCGGCAATTAAGCTCGGGTCGTTCATATCCGCCAGACTGGCGTCGGCGCTTTTCAGCAGCGCCGCGGCGGTGGTAACGTCCTGATC
>NZ_JAHLQZ010000410.1:0-862 GCF_018919505.1 Citrobacter sp. S55_ASV_140 | reverse complement strand
GATCCAGGACAGCGATAAGAGCCGTATCTGGCTACTGGTCAACGACGATCAGCGTCTGGAACAGATGATAAGCCAGATCGACAAACTGGAAGATGTGGTGAAAGTCGCCCGCAACCAGTCAGACCCGTCGATGTTTAATAAAATCTCCGTCTTCTTCGAGTGAGTTAGTCGCCGTCTGAATCCGGGGTAATCACTTTGACAGAGCCGTTCCGGCAGTGGGTTGCGTAATCTGCCGGTAACGGACGGTCGCTTATCAGTACGTCAAAGGTGGAGAGTGGACCAATGCTGGCGGGGGCGACCTCATCGAACAGGGCGTGGCGCGTCAGCAGAATTTTACGTAATCCGCGTTCCATCGCTTTGCGTTTTGTGGCCAGATCGTCCGGATTGAACCAGCTAACGCCGAAATGCTCATGGATTCCGCTGGCGGAGATAAAGACTTTCCGTGGGTTGAGTGCATCCAGCGGGGAGGGATTGCTGGTGTCGTAAAAGGCGTCACTTTTCGCCCGGTAGGTTCCCCCGCAAAGAATCGCTGTGGCGTTGGGTTTTTCATTTAGCGCTACAAACACCCGATGCGAGTAGCAAATCCCGGTAAAGGAAATATCGTCCGGGATCATGCTGACCACCAACGGCATTTCCGCACCATTATCAAAAAAGACCAGATCATTTTCACTCACCAGTCCCGCTGCCAGAATGGCAACCGGTAAATCGTCGCGGTGATACTGCTTTTGCGCGGGGAGTGGCGCGTTAACGATGGTAGCAGGTTTGTTCACCATTACAATGTAACCACCGAGCAGCGTGAGGGGTAACGGCTCGTCATCCTGACTGAGATCCCGACGAATAGTCATCACGGAAACTTCCAGCA
>NZ_JAHLQZ010000040.1:0-30504 GCF_018919505.1 Citrobacter sp. S55_ASV_140 | reverse complement strand
CGGTGCGTGATACCGCGTTCCTGATGGAGCAACTGGAACTGCGGGAAGAGCTTGACGAGATCGAGCAGACGAAAGACGAATCGCGACTGGAAAGTTTTATCCAGCGCGTGAAAAAAATGTTTGAAAGTCGCCATCAACTGATGGTTGAACAGCTGGATAACGAGATGTGGGACGCGGCGGCGGATACCGTGCGTAAGCTGCGTTTTCTCGATAAACTGCGAAGCAGTGCAGAACAACTCGAAGAAAAACTGCTCGATTTTTAATTTCCGGAAGCGAAAATGGCCTTATTACAAATTAGTGAGCCTGGTCTGAGCGCCGCGCCGCACCAGCGTCGTCTGGCGGTAGGTATCGATTTAGGCACTACCAACTCCCTGGTTGCAACCGTACGCAGCGGCCAGGCCGAAACGCTGGCAGACCACGAAGGTCGCCACCTGTTGCCGTCAGTGGTTCACTATCAGCCGCAGGGCTACTCTGTCGGTTACGATGCCCGCGCCAATGCCGCCCTTGACCCGGCCAATACCGTGAGTTCGGTAAAACGCATGATGGGCCGCTCTCTGGCGGATATCCAGGCGCGCTATCCGCATCAGCCTTATACGTTTCAGGCCAGTGAAAACGGCCTGCCGATGATTGAAACCGCTGCCGGTTTACTTAATCCGGTGCGCGTATCCGCTGACATTCTGAAAGCGCTGGCCGCGCGGGCAACCGAATCGCTGTCCGGTGAACTGGACGGCGTCGTGATCACCGTTCCGGCATATTTTGACGATGCACAGCGTCAGGGAACCAAAGACGCCGCGCGCCTGGCTGGTCTGCACGTATTACGTCTGCTGAATGAGCCGACCGCTGCGGCGATCGCTTATGGCCTGGACTCCGGTCAGGAAGGCGTGATCGCAGTCTATGACCTTGGCGGCGGTACCTTTGATATTTCTATTCTGCGCCTGAGCCGCGGCGTGTTCGAAGTGCTGGCGACCGGCGGTGATTCCGCGCTCGGCGGCGATGATTTTGACCATCTGCTCGCTGATTACATTCGCGAGCAGGCGGGGGTTGCCGATCGCAGCGACAACCGCGTACAGCGTGAACTGTTGGATGCCGCCATTGCGGCGAAAATTGCACTCAGCGACGCCGATTCTGTAACGGTTAACGTGGCGGGATGGCAGGGTGAAATCACCCGTGAAACCTTCAATGAACTGATTTCCGCACTGGTTAAGCGTACGCTGCTGGCCTGCCGTCGCGCGCTGAAAGATGCGGGCGTTGAGCCGCAGGATGTGTTGGAAGTGGTGATGGTCGGTGGTTCAACCCGCGTGCCGCTGGTACGTGAACGCGTTGGTGAGTTTTTTGGCCGTACGCCGCTGACCTCTATCGACCCGGATAAAGTGGTCGCTATCGGCGCGGCAATCCAGGCGGATATTCTGGTCGGGAATAAACCAGACAGCGAAATGCTGTTGCTGGACGTCATTCCGCTGTCCCTGGGCCTTGAAACCATGGGCGGCCTGGTGGAGAAAGTGATCCCGCGTAACACCACTATCCCGGTGGCGCGTGCGCAGGACTTTACCACCTTTAAAGACGGCCAGACCGCGATGTCCATCCACGTGATGCAAGGCGAGCGTGAGCTGGTGCAGGACTGTCGTTCACTGGCGCGCTTTGCGCTGCGCGGTATTCCTGCGTTGCCAGCAGGCGGCGCGCATATCCGTGTGACCTTTCAGGTGGATGCCGATGGGCTGCTGAGCGTCACCGCTATGGAGAAATCCACCGGCGTTGAGTCCTCCATTCAGGTCAAACCGTCCTATGGTCTGACCGACGGTGAAATCGCCTCCATGATTCAGGATTCGATGAGTTTTGCCGAGCAGGACGTCAAAGCCCGTATGCTGGCAGAACAGAAAGTCGAAGCGGCACGTGTACTGGAAAGCTTATCCGGTGCGCTGAACGCTGATGCCGCGCTGTTAAGCGCCGCAGAGCGTCAGGCTATCGACACCGCCGCCGCGCACTTGAGCGAGGTTGCGCAGGGTGACGATGTTGACGCGATAGAACAAGCCATTAAAAACGTAGACAAACAAACCCAGGAATTCGCCGCTCGCCGCATGGACAAATCCGTCCGTAGCGCGCTGAAAGGCCATTCCGTGGACGAGGTTTAATATGCCAAAGATTGTTATTTTGCCTCATCAGGATCTCTGTCCCGATGGCGCAGTTCTGGAAGCTGAGACTGGCGAAACCATTCTCGACGTTGCCCTGCGTAACGGTATCGAGATTGAACATGCCTGTGAAAAATCCTGTGCCTGTACGACCTGTCACTGCATCGTACGTGAAGGTTTTGATTCTTTGCCGGAAAGCACGGAAGAAGAAGACGACATGCTGGATAAAGCCTGGGGCCTGGAGCCGGAGAGCCGTTTAAGCTGTCAGGCGCGGGTAACCGAGGACGATTTAGTGGTCGAAATCCCACGTTACACAATCAATCATGCACGTGAGCATTAACAGAGGGTAGTATGGGACTGAAGTGGACCGATAGCCGTGAAATCGGTGAAGCGCTGTACGACGCCTTCCCCGATCTCGATCCCAAGACCGTTCGTTTCACCGATCTGCACCAGTGGATCTGTGACCTGGAAGAGTTCGATGATGATCCACAGGCATCGAACGAAAAAATCCTTGAGGCCATTTTACTGGTCTGGCTGGACGAAGCCGAATAAGTCAACGGGCTGCCCACGGGTGGCCCGTTTTCCTGTATGCGCGAAAATAAGGATAAATAAAATGACAGAAGCCATGAAAATTACGCTTTCCACGCAACCTGCCGATGCCCGCTGGGGTGAAAAGGCAACATACAGCATTAATAATGAAGGCATTACCCTGCACCTGAACGGAAAAGATGACCTCGGCCTTATCCAGCGCGCCGCGCGTAAAATCGATGGCCTGGGTATTAAACACGTGCAACTGGACGGTGAAGGCTGGGATACCGAACGCAGCTGGGCTTTCTGGCAGGGTTATAAAGGACCGAAAGGCAGTCGCAAAGTTGAGTGGGCTGCCCTGGACGAAGCACAGCGTAAAGAGCTGGATAACCGTCTGAAGATTATTGACTGGGTGCGCGATACCATTAACGCCCCGGCGGAAGAACTGGGCCCGGAACAACTGGCGCAGCGCGCGGTCGACCTGCTGTGCTCTGTTGCCTGCGATAACGTCTCTTACCGCATCACCAAAGGTGAAGATCTGCGTGAGCAGAACTACATGGGACTGCATACCGTGGGGCGCGGTTCTGAGCGTCCTCCGGTGCTGCTGGCGCTGGACTACAACCCGACTGGCGACAAAGAAGCCCCGGTTTACGCCTGTCTGGTTGGCAAAGGCATTACTTTTGACTCCGGCGGTTACAGCATCAAGCAAAGCGCATTTATGGACTCAATGAAGTCCGATATGGGCGGTGCGGCAACGGTCACCGGTGCGCTGGCGTTTGCCATCACCCGTGGTCTGAACAAGCGTGTGAAGCTGTACCTGTGCTGTGCGGATAACCTGATCAGCGGCAACGCCTTTAAGCTGGGCGATATTATTCACTATCGCAACGGCAAAAAAGTGGAAGTGATGAATACCGATGCGGAAGGACGCCTGGTGCTGGCGGATGGTCTGATCGACGCCAGCGCGCAAAAACCGGAGCTGATTATTGATGCAGCTACGCTGACCGGTGCCGCGAAAACCGCCCTGGGTAACGATTATCACGCGTTGTTCAGCTTTGACGACAAGCTGGCTGCCCGTCTGCTGGCAAGCGCGGCACAAGAAAACGAGCCGTTCTGGCGTCTGCCGTTGGCTGAGTTCCACCGTAGTCAGCTGCCGTCTAACTTTGCCGAGCTGAATAACACCGGCAGTGCGGCCTATCCGGCGGGTGCGAGCACTGCAGCAGGCTTCCTGTCTCATTTTGTGGAAAACTACCAGCAAGGCTGGCTGCACATCGACTGCTCTGCAACTTATCGCAAAGCGCCAGTTGAGCAGTGGTCTGCGGGCGCAACCGGTCTGGGTGTGCGCACTATCGCGAATCTGCTGACCGCATAATTCATGACTGTATTGCCGGATGGCGCTACGCTTATCCGGCCTACATGTATTCATCCAATTTGTGATCCTTATGTCCGAAACAAAAAATGAATTAGAAACGTTGCTGGAACAAGCGGCGACAGAGCCTGCGCATCGACCGGCATTTTTCCGTACTTTACTTGAATCCACCGTCTGGGTGCCGGGTACTGCTGCAGAAGGCGAGGCGGTGGTTGAAGACAGCGCCCTCGACCTTCAGCACTGGGAAAAAGAAGACGGCACAACCGTGATCCCGTTCTTTACTTCCCTTGAGGCCCTGCAGCAGGCGGTTGAAGATGAGCAAGCATTTGTCGTTATGCCGGTGCGTACGTTGTTTGAAATGACGCTCGGCGAAACGCTGTTTCTCAACGCGAAACTGCCGACCGGCAAAGAGTTTATGCCGCGTGAAATCAGTCTGCTGATCGGTGAAGAGGGGAGTCCGCTAAGCACCCAAGAGGTACTGGAAGGCGGCGAATCGCTGATCCTCTCTGAAGTCGCTGAACCGCCAGCGCAGATGATCGACTCGCTGACCACGCTGTTTAAAACCATCAAGCCGGTAAAACGCGCGTTTCTCTGCTCAATCAAAGAAAGTGCGGAAGCTCAGCCAAACCTGTTGATCGGGATTGAAGCTGACGGTGATATTGAAGAGATCATCCACGCTGCGGGCAGCGTCGCGACCGACACATTGCCGGGCGATGAACCGATTGATATTTGCCAGGTGAAGAAAGGCGAGAAGGGTGTCAGCCACTTTATCACCGAGCATATCGCACCATTCTACGAACGCCGCTGGGGCGGCTTCCTGCGCGACTTTAAACAGAACCGGATTATCTGAGTGAAGGAAAGCCGCCCCGAAGGGCGGCTACCAGGCTTACTTGCCCTGGGTGCTGAGCGTCACGTGTATGGAATTACCTGGGTAATCCCGATCCCCGTGAAGACACAACGCGCCAGAAACAACAAGCACGATACAGAAGTATCGTATCTTCATTGCGCGGTCCATGCGAAGACCGCATCACGACAGCACCACTGGCGATAATGCCGCGATAGCAAGCGCTGAGACGCGCTTGCATAAACGGCCATGGGACATCCTTTCCTGAAGCCAGCGCCCGTTTGCGAGACGGCGGAAAGGGCCGGGGAAGATAATACGCTAAATATTGAATAGTTTCCCTGCTAATCAACTTGACTTTCGCTCCCTTAAAAGGGAGTATTTGTTTGCTGAGACGCGCTTGCATTGCTATGGTGACATAGCCTGCTGGAAAGGCCGCGAACCGGACTGGCACAAAAAAACCGCTCATTTGGGCGGTTTTTTTGTGGGCGAAAAAGATGAGTAAATCAGATTTTATTTAGCCTCAGATGGTTCTACCGGTAAATCGTTGCGCGCTCCCCATTCGCTCCACGCCCCGTCATACAGTGCGACGTTCGAAACATCCAGCGTGGCAAGCGCCAGTACCACCACGGCAGCCGTTACGCCGGAGCCGCAGCTGGCGATAATGGGGCGGTCAAAGCTCACGCCGTGGCTGAAGAAAATAGCATCCAGCTCATCGGTAGTTTTGAGTTCGCCGTCACGAACCAGCTCTGTCCACGGTACGTTAAGCGCACCGGGTACATGACCACGCTTCAGGCCTGGACGCGGCTCGTCAACTTCGGCATTAAAACGCGCAGCCGGGCGGGCATCGACGATCTGCGCCGTTTTTTCATGACTGGCCAGCAGCACATCGGTGACGCGCACCACGGCTTCAGGCGTAAATGCGACGTTAAATTCGCCTTCGGGTAACTCCTCGTTTCCTTCCTGCAGCATCAGCTCATCGCGCTGCCAGCCAGCAAGACCGCCCGCCAGAATGGAGACATTCTCGACGCCAAAAGTCCGCAGCATCCACCATGCGCGCGGCGCCGAAAACAGATTGCCGTCATCGTAGACAACCAGATGTTTATCCTGATGAACACCCAATTCGCGCATCGCGACAGCGAAGGCTTCTGGGCGCGGCATCATGTGCGGCAACGGCGAGGTATGGTCGGAAAGCGCTTCAATATCAAAAAAAACGGCGCCAGGAATATGACCTGCGCGATACTCCTCGCCAACATCGCGATCTTCCTGACCTGGAGGTGCCATCCGGGCATCAAGGATTTGTATTTCCGGGTCGTCAATGTGTTCGGCAAGCCAGTCGGCAGCGACAAAGAAGGCGGTGGTCATAGGCATCTCCATTTTTACCAGGTTTTGGCAAATTGTCGGACGTTTAGTGCAAAGCGACAAGTAAAAGAGGCTGATTTGTCAGGCGAATCCACATTAATCACGAAAATTAGGACAACGTTGTTCATTTACTGGCTTCCACAGCCTGAAAACTAACGCATAATAGTTGTTCTACGTAGCTAACGGGCCACTACGGCCAGGGATGAAAAATGAAACATTTACGCGTAGCGGCCTGCATGCTGATGCTGGCACTTGTCGGGTGTGATAATAATAACGAAAAATCGACGACGGCTGCGAAGCCGGATGCACCTGCTCCGCAGACTGCGCCCGCAAAAGACAAGACCCAGTTAGAGAAGCTGATGCAACAAAGTCAGGGCAAGTCGCTGACGCTGTTAGATGCCTCAGAGATCCAGCTCGACGGCGCGGCAACGCTCGTGTTGACCTTCTCCATTCCCCTCGATCCGGAACAGGATTTTTCCCGCGTAGTGCACGTTGTCGATAAAAAAAGCGGCAAAGTCGATGGTGCCTGGGAGCTGGCGCCAAACCTGAAAGAGCTACGCTTACGGCACCTCGAACCTAACCGGGAACTGGTGGTTACCATTGAGCGTGATTTACTGGCGCTGAATAAAGCGACGTTTGGTATCGATTATGAAAAAAATATCACCACACGTGACGTCCAGCCGAGCGTAGGGTTCGCCAGTCGCGGTTCGCTACTGCCGGGAAAAGTGATTGAAGGGCTGCCGGTGATGGCGCTCAACGTTAACAGTGTGGATGTGAATTTTTATCGCGTGAAGCCAGAGTCGCTCGGCGCGTTTGTCAGCCAGTGGGAATACCGCAATTCGTTGTCGAACTGGGAATCCGATAATCTGCTGAAAATGGCGGAACTGGTCTATACCGGACGCTTTGACCTCAACCCTGCGCGCAACACTCGCGAAAAGCTGTTGCTGCCGCTGAGCGAAATCAAACCGTTGCAGCAGGCCGGCGTTTACATCGCGGTGATGAATCAGGCCGGAAAATACAACTACAGTAATGCCGCGACGCTGTTTACGCTCAGCGATATTGGTGTGTCAGCGCATCGTTACCATAATCAACTGGATATCTTTACGCAGAGTCTGGAAAACGGCGCAGCGCAGCAGGGCATTGACGTCACATTACTCAACGAAAAAGGGCAGACGCTGGCGCAAGCCACCAGTGACGCGCAGGGGCATGTACAGCTTAAGACTGATAAAGAAGCTGCCTTATTGCTGGCCCGCAAAGACGGGCAGACTACGCTGCTTGACCTGAAACTTCCGGCATTAGATCTGGCTGAGTTTGATATTGCCGGCGCGCCGGGATACAGCAAACAGTTCTTTATGTTTGGTCCGCGCGATCTCTATCGCCCCGGTGAAACGGTGATCCTCAATGGATTACTACGTGACAGCGACGGTAAAACGTTGCCCGACCAGCCGGTGAAGCTGGAAGTGGTCAAGCCCGACGGACAGGTTTTACGCTCGGTTGTTAGCCAGCCGGAGAACGGTCTGTACCGCTTTAGCTGGCCGCTGGATAGCAGCGCGCCGACCGGTATGTGGCATATTCGCGCCAATACTGGCGACAACCAGTCGCGGATGTGGGATTTCCACGTTGAAGATTTTATGCCAGAGCGGATGGCGCTCAATCTCACCGCCAGCAAAATGCCGGTAGCGCCAACTGACGAAGTGAAATTCTCGGTGGTGGGTTACTACCTGTACGGCGCGCCCGCCAACGGCAACGCTCTGCAAGGGCAGCTTTTCCTGCGCCCGTTACGCGAAGCGGTGCAGACACTGCCGGGGTTTCAGTTTGGTAATATTGCCGAAGAAAACCTTTCCCGCAGTCTTGATGAAGTTCAGCTCACGCTGGACGATCACGGTCGCGGCGAAGTGACCGCCAACAGCCAGTGGCAGGAGACGCATTCCCCGTTACAGGTGGTGTTGCAAGCCAGCCTGCTGGAGTCGGGTGGCCGCCCGGTGACGCGTCGGGTTGAACAAGCCATCTGGCCTGCAGATACGCTGCCGGGGATTCGACCGCAGTTTGCGGCTAAAGCTGTTTATGATTATCGCACTGACACCACGGTGAATCAGCCTATCGTCGATGAAGACAGCAATGCCGCTTTCGATATCGTTTATGCCGATGCGCAAGGCGATAAAAAAGCGGTGTCCGGCTTGCAGGTGCGTTTGATCCGCGAACGTCGTGATTATTACTGGAACTGGACTGAAGGCGAGGGCTGGCAATCGCAGTTTGATCAAAAAGATCTGATCGAAGGTGAGCAGACTCTGGATCTTAAGGCCGATGAAACCGGTAAAGTGAGCTTCCCGGTTGAGTGGGGCGCTTATCGTCTGGAAGTAAAAGCGCCGAATGATGCGGTGAGCAGCGTGCGCTTCTGGGCGGGTTATAGCTGGCAGGATAATAGCGACGGCAGCGGCTCTGTTCGCCCCGATCGTGTGACCCTGAAACTGGATAAACCCGGCTATCGTCCTGGCGATACCATGAAGCTGCATATTGCCGCCCCCGCGGCTGGCAAAGGTTATGCGATGGTAGAATCCAGCGAAGGACCGTTGTGGTGGCAAGAAATAGACGTGCCTGCGAATGGCCTGGACCTCACTATTCCAGTCGATAAAACCTGGAATCGCCACGATTTGTATCTCAGTGCGCTGGTGGTTCGTCCTGGCGACAAATCTCGTTCGGCGACGCCAAAACGGGCGGTTGGGTTGCTGCATTTACCACTGGGCGATGAAAATCGTCGTCTGGGACTGGTGCTGGAAAGTCCGGCGAAAATACGCCCAAATCAGCCGTTAACCGTCAAGATTAAAGCCAGCGTAAAAAATGGCGACGTGCCAAAACAGGTTAACGTACTGGTCTCTGCCGTTGACAGCGGGGTGTTGAACATCACTGATTACGTTACGCCCGACCCCTGGCAGGCGTTTTTCGGGCAAAAACGCTATGGTGCGGATATTTATGATATCTACGGTCAGGTCATCGAAGGGCAAGGTCGTCTGGCGGCGCTGCGCTTTGGTGGCGATGGCGATGAGTTAAAGCGTGGCGGTAAGCCTCCGGTTAATCACGTCAATATCGTGGCGCAACAGGCGTTACCGGTCACGCTTAACGAGCAGGGCGAAGGTACGGTGACGTTACCGATTGGTGATTTCAACGGCGAGCTGCGGGTCATGGCGCAGGCCTGGACGGCGGATGACTTTGGCAGCAGCGAAAGCAAAGTAATTGTCGCCGCGCCGGTGATTGCTGAACTGAACATGCCGCGCTTTCTGGCGGGGGGAGATACTTCGCGCCTGACGCTGGACGTGACCAACCTGACCGATAAACCACAGACGCTGAATATTAACCTCGCGGCCAGCGGTTTACTGGAACTGATAGGGCAAGATCTTGCGCCTGTGAATCTGGCGCCAGGCGTACGGACTACGCTGTTTATTCCGGTGCGCGCGCGGGAAGGCTTTGGCGAGGGTGAAATTCAGGCGCAGATTAGCGGTCTGTCTCTGCCAGGGGAAACGCTACCTGTGCAGCACAAACAGTGGAAGATTGGCGTGCGCCCGGCGTTTCCCGCGCAAACTGTCAATAATGGCGTTGCGCTCCAGCCGGGGGCAACCTGGCAGTTGCCAGGCGAAGAGTTGGCTAATTTCTCTCCTGTGACAATGCAGGGACAATTGCTGTTCAGCGGTAAACCGCCGCTGAATCTGGCGCGCTACATCCGTGAACTGAAAGCTTACCCTTACGGTTGTCTTGAGCAAACGGCGAGCGGGTTGTTCCCCTCTTTATACACCAATGCCGCGCAACTGAAGGCATTAGGTATCGCGGGCGACAGTGATGAAAAACGCCGTGCGGCAGTAGAGATTGGTATTTCCCGTTTACTGCAAATGCAGCGCGATAACGGCGGTTTTGCGCTGTGGGATAAGAACGGGCCGGAAGAGTACTGGCTGACCGCGTACGTAATGGATTTCCTCGTCCGCGCGAACGAACAAGGCTACAGCGTCCCGGTTGAGGTGATTAACCGGGGGAACGAGCGGCTGCTGCGTTATTTGCAGGATCCGGGGATGATGTCGATTCGTTATACCGATGACTCGTCTGCAAGCCGGTTTGCTGTACAGGCCTATGCCGCGCTGGTGTTGGCTCGTCAGCAAAAAGCCCCGCTTGGCGCACTGCGTGAAATCTGGGAGCGCCGCGCTCAGGCGGCTTCTGGTTTGCCGCTGTTGCAACTGGGGATCGCGCTGAAAAACATGGGCGATGCTAATCGCAGTGAACAGGCGCTTACGTTGGCGCTGAATACTCCGCGTCGCGATGCACAACAGTGGATGGCGGATTACGGCAGTCAGCTACGCGACAACGCGCTGATGCTGGCATTGCTGGAAGAGAACAAGCTCAAACCTGAAGAGCAGAATACGTTGCTGAACACATTGTCAGAACAGGCCTTTGGTCAGCGCTGGCTCTCTACTCAGGAAAATAATGCGTTGTTCCTTGCCGCGCGTACGTTACAGGATTTACCTGGCACGTGGCAGGCGCAAACATCACTCTCTGAACAGCCGTTAGCAGGTGATAAATCGCAAACCCGGAATCTGGATGCCGACGAGCTGTCCACGCTGAGCGTCACGAATACCGGTAATCTGCCGCTGTGGCTGCGTCTGGATGTCAGTGGTTATTCGCAAACCGCACCGACGCCTGCCAGCAACGTCCTGCATATTGAACGTCAGATCCTGGGACTCGACGGGAGCAGCAAATCACTGGATTCTCTGCGCAGCGGCGAACTGGTGCTGGTCTGGCTGGACGTTAAAGCCAGCCAGAACGTGCCGGATGCGCTGGTCGTCGACTTACTGCCTGCCGGACTGGAGCTGGAAAACCAAAATCTGGCTAACGGCAGCGCCAGTCTGCAGGATAGCGGTAGCGAAGTGGCGAACCTGCTCAATCAGATGCAGCAGGTGGATATCCAGCATATTGAGTTCCGTGACGATCGCTTTGTCGCTGCGGTGGCGGTCAATGAAGGACAGCCGGTTACGCTGGTCTATCTGGCGAGAGCAGTAACACCGGGAACGTATCAGGTTCCCGTCCCGCAGGTGGAATCAATGTATGTTCCGCAGTGGCGGGCAACCGGTGCGGTAGAGGGGCTTTTGATTGTCAGACCATAAATGATGCGCGGGTTGGGTAAACGCGGCTGCTGGCTCTGGCTGGCAGCCGTTGCGCTAGTGTTTGTGATGGCGATTTGGGCGGCAGACAAAATCTGGCCGCTGCCGCTTCATGAGGTGGATCCCGCGCGTGTCGTGGTGGCGCACGATGGTACGCCTCTCTGGCGCTTCGCCGACGCGGACGGTATCTGGCGTTATCCGGTGACGATTGATGAGGTATCCCCCCGCTACCTTCAGGCCTTAATTAACTACGAAGACCGTTGGTTCTGGAAACACCCCGGGGTCAATCCGTTTTCAGTACTGCGCGCCGCGTGGCAGGACCTCTCATCCGGGCGTGTCGTCTCGGGCGGCAGTACGCTCACCATGCAGGTGGCGCGTTTACTCGATCCCCACCCACGCACCTTTGGCGGCAAGTTTCGCCAGCTCTGGCGCGCGTTGCAACTGGAATGGCATCTGTCCAAGCGCGACATTCTGACGCTGTATCTTAACCGTGCGCCGTTTGGCGGCACGCTGCAAGGCGTGGGCGCAGCGAGCTGGGCCTATCTTGGCAAATCGCCTGCACAACTGAGCTACTCCGATGCAGCATTGCTGGCTGTGCTGCCACAGGCGCCGAGCCGTCTGCGTCCGGACCGTTGGCCGGAGCGCGCTGAAGCGGCGCGTAATAAAGTACTCGAACGTATGGCAATTCAGGGCATATGGTCCGCAAAACAGGTGCAGGAGTCACGCGAAGAGCCGGTCTGGTTGGCCCCCAGGCGGATGCCGCAGTTAGCGCCGTTATTTTCGCGCATGATGCTGGGAAAAAGCCGCAGCGATAAAATCGTGACTACCCTTGACGCTGGGTTGCAGCGGCAACTCGAAGAGCTGGCGCAAAACTGGAAAGGGCGATTGCCGGCGCGCAGTTCGCTGGCGATGATTGTGGTCGATCACACCGATATGAGCGTGCGTGGCTGGGTGGGGTCGGTGGATATGAATGATGACTCCCGCTTTGGTCATGTGGATATGGTGAATGCGATCCGCTCGCCTGGATCGGTGCTGAAGCCGTTTATCTATGGTTTGGCGCTGGATGACGGATTAATTCATCCCGCTTCGTTGTTGCAGGATGTACCACGGCGAACCGGTGATTATCGACCGGGGAATTTTGACAGTGGTTTTCACGGACCGGTAAGCATGAGCGAGGCGCTGGTTCGTTCGCTGAATCTACCTGCGGTCCAGGTTCTGGAAGCCTATGGCCCGAAGCGTTTTGCCGCATCGTTACGTAACGTCGGTTTACCGTTATATCTGCCCGCAGGGGCTGCGCCGAATCTGTCGCTGATTTTGGGCGGGGCGGGGGCAAGGCTTGATGATATGGCGGCGGCGTATAGCGCCTTTGCCCGCCACGGGAAGGCGGGTAAATTGCGTCTGCAGCCGGCAGACCCGCTACTGGAGCGTCCGCTGATGTCGGCAGGCGCGGCGTGGATTATTCGCCGGATTATGGCTGACGAAGCACAACCGCTACCGGATAACGCACTGAGCAGAGTGGTTCCTCTGGCGTGGAAAACGGGCACCAGCTATGGCTATCGCGATGCGTGGGCGATTGGGATTAACGCCCGTTATGTGATTGGCATCTGGACCGGCAGGCCCGACGGTACGCCGGTGGTGGGGCAGTTTGGCTTTGCCAGCGCCGTACCTGTGCTCAATCAGGTCAACAATCTGCTGCTCTCTCGCGGGACGAATCAGCCGGAAGACCCCCGTCCTGAATCCGTTAGCCGCGGCGTGGTATGTTGGCCGGGCGGGCAATCTCTTGCGGCTGGAGACAGTAACTGTCGCCGCCGTCTGGCAACCTGGCTACTGGATGGCAGTCAGCCGCCAACACTGTTATTACCTGAGCAGGAAGGCGTTAACGGCATTCGTTTCCCTGTCTGGCTGGACGGAGAGGGCAAACGCGTGGCGGCGGATTGCCCGCAGGCGCGCGAACAGCCGCTTATCGTCTGGCCCTTGCCGCTTGAACCATGGCTGCCGGAATCAGAGCGCCGTGGGGCGAGATTACCGCCTGTTTCTGCCACATGTCCGCCGTTGGGGCAGGATCCCGGGTTACGGTTGCAGTTGACAGGTCTGCGCGATGGCGCGATTGTGAAGCGTTTACCTGGTTCTCCAGAGGCTTCATTGCCGGTGCAAACCAGCGGTGGAACAGGCGATCGCTGGTGGTTTCTTAACGGACAACGTCTGGACGAGCGCGGGCGTCACCTGACGCTACGTCTGACGGTCAAAGGGGATTACCAACTGCTGGTGATGGATGACGCCGGACAGGTGGCGACGGTGAGATTTTCGGTGCAGTAGACCAGTTGATGAGTATTTGTTGCTAAAACTCATCTTATTTTAAAGAAATGTTACCTTCATCAATAGTCAATTGCCGGGATGCTCTTTATAATCCGCGCCAGGTCGTACATCTATATAGACAACAACAGAACATATTACAGAGGTTATCAATGGCTATTGAACGTACTTTTTCCATCATTAAACCAAACGCGGTGGCAAAAAACGTTATTGGGAGCATCTTTGCGCGCTTTGAAGCTGCAGGGTTCAAGATTGTAGGGACTAAAATGCTGCACCTGACCGTTGAGCAGGCGCGTGGCTTTTATGCTGAGCACGACGGCAAACCGTTCTTTGACGGTCTGGTTGAATTCATGACCTCCGGTCCGATCGTTGTTTCCGTTCTGGAAAGCGAAAACGCCGTACAGCGTCATCGCGATCTGCTGGGCGCTACCAACCCGGCGAACGCGCTGGCCGGAACCCTGCGTGCCGACTACGCTGACAGCTTCACCGAAAACGGGACTCACGGTTCTGATTCCGTTGAATCTGCCGCTCGCGAAATCGCCTATTTCTTCGGTGAGGGCGAGGTTTGCCCGCGTACGCGCTAATAAGCTCGTCCTGTAGGCCGGATAAGCGTTTGCGCATCCGGCTCTGCTTTGCCTGATGGCGACGCGAGGCGTCTTATCAGGCCTACGTTCTTTCTTTACATATTATTTTCGCTAATGCTTCGTGCAAACGTGGCATCCCTGCGCCAGACTTTGTACAATGCAACGCCCCGGAAGAGCAGACCGCTTGCCGGGGCGTTTCTTTTTAACCCTCCACGGGCCACAACGTGTAACAACGAGGCCGGAAAAAATTATGTCTGAATTAGTTAACACCTCTGAAGTCGTCATTCCTGCGGTTCCAAATAAAAATGGAAAAATTAACCTGCTGGATCTGAACCGTCAGCAAATGCGCGAATTCTTCAAAGAAATGGGCGAAAAGCCGTTTCGTGCCGATCAGGTCATGAAGTGGATGTACCACTATTGCAGCGACAACTTTGATGACATGACTGACATCAATAAGGTGCTGCGTAACAAGCTGAAAGAAGTCGCTGAAATTCGCGCCCCGGAAGTGGTGGAAGAGCAGCGTTCCTCTGACGGCACGATCAAATGGGCTATCGCGGTTGGCGATCAGCGCGTTGAAACCGTTTATATCCCGGAAGACGATCGTGCGACCCTGTGTGTTTCTTCACAGGTTGGTTGTGCATTAGAGTGTAAATTCTGCTCTACGGCGCAACAGGGATTTAACCGTAACCTGCGAGTGTCGGAAATCATTGGTCAGGTTTGGCGTGCGGCGAAAATCGTCGGCGCAGTAAAAGCAACGGGTGTTCGTCCTATCACCAACGTGGTGATGATGGGGATGGGCGAGCCGTTGCTCAACCTGACTAACGTGGTGCCGGCGATGGAAATCATGCTGGATGACTTCGGTTTCGGGCTGTCCAAGCGTCGCGTTACGCTTTCCACCTCAGGGGTTGTACCTGCGTTGGATAAGCTGGGCGATATGATTGACGTTGCGCTGGCGATCTCTCTGCATGCGCCGAACGATGAAATTCGTGACGAAATTGTGCCTATCAACAAAAAGTACAATATCGAAACGTTCCTCGGGGCAGTGCGTCGTTATCTGGAGAAATCCAACGCCAACCAGGGTCGTGTGACCATTGAGTATGTCATGTTGGATCACATCAATGACGGTACCGAACACGCGCATCAACTGGCTGAACTGCTGAAAGATACGCCGTGTAAGATCAACCTGATCCCGTGGAACCCGTTCCCTGGCGCACCGTATGGTCGTAGCTCTAACAGCCGTATCGATCGTTTCTCCAAAGTGTTGATGAGCTATGGTTTCACCACCATCGTGCGTAAAACACGTGGCGATGACATCGATGCAGCCTGCGGCCAATTGGCAGGCGACGTTATCGACCGTACCAAGCGTACTCTGCGCAAGCGTATGCAGGGTGATGCTATCGACATCAAAACCGTTTGATGTCGAGCGCACTACGGTATAATTCTTGTACCGTAGTGCAATGTAAGCCAGGTGAGGTTCTTTGGTTGTTGTCGTCAGGTCAATAATAACGGTGCGTTTTTGTCGACTTTAAGGCAGTATGTAACGGCGCAACAAGAGTTTAGCCCTCAGGTTTACGCTTTTTTGTCATTGGTAGTCTGACCGTTTTATACTGTCTGACGAAGGTTAACTGACCAGATGTTTCGCGGTGTGGGTGAGCATTGTGACTCGCCGGCGCCAGAACCCAAATTTACGCAGCTGTAGCGAATGAATACTGAAGCCACGCACGACAAAAATGAAGCACTCTCCACCGGCGTTCGTCTGCGCAATGCCCGTGAACAACTCGGATTCAGCCAACAGGCAGTCGCGGAACGACTGTGCCTGAAGGTCTCCACGGTACGCGATATTGAAGAAGATAAGGCACCAGCCGATCTCGCTTCAACATTCCTGCGTGGGTACATCCGTTCTTATGCGCGTCTGGTGCATATTCCTGAAGAAGAACTGTTGCCAGGGCTGGAAAAACAGGCTCCAGTTCGCCCTGCTAAAGTCGCGCCGATGCAGAGCTTCTCGCTCGGTAAGCGTCGTAAAAAGCGCGATGGCTGGTTAATGACCTTCACCTGGCTGGTGCTGTTTGTCGTTGTCGGACTGACAGGCGCCTGGTGGTGGCAGAACCATAAAGCGCAGCAGGAAGAGATCAGCACCATGGCCGATCAATCTTCTGCTGAGCTGAATGCCGGTAAAGACACTGCGCAGAATGTACCGTTAGATACCAGCGCCGCAGCAGGTCAGGAGACGACGCCGACTGCAGATGATGGCGCAGTGGCGGACGCCGCGCCATCGACGGATGCTCCTGCAACCCCGGCGCCAGCCGCGGATACGCAACAGAATGCTGTTGTAGCGCCGTCTCAGGCCAATGTGGATACCGCAACCGCAGCGCCAACAAATGCGGCCCCGCTGCCGACTGACCAGGCGGGTGTAAGTACCCCAGCAGCCGATCCTAACGCACTGGTAATGAACTTTACCGCCGATTGCTGGTTGGAAGTAACCGATGCGACCGGTAAAAAATTGTTCAGCGGTATGCAGCGTAAAGACGGTAATCTGAATTTGACCGGTCAGGCGCCGTACAAACTGAAAATTGGCGCTCCGGCGGCAGTGCAGATTCAGTTCCAGGGTAAACCTGTCGATCTGAGTCGTTTTATC
Source organism: Citrobacter sp. S55_ASV_140 (assembly GCF_018919505.1). Classification (NCBI taxonomy): domain Bacteria; kingdom Pseudomonadati; phylum Pseudomonadota; class Gammaproteobacteria; order Enterobacterales; family Enterobacteriaceae; genus Citrobacter; species Citrobacter sp. S55_ASV_140. Next base: position 13,608 of record NZ_JAHLQZ010000040.1, on the reverse strand, counting down.
AGAACTAACCAGGTTGCACGTCTGACCGTTAATGCCGAACAATCACCGGCTCAGTAACAGACGGCAATGCGGGAGATTTTTTAATGCATAACCAGGCTCCAATTCAACGTAGAAAATCGACACGCATTTACGTTGGGAACGTGCCGATCGGCGATGGCGCGCCCATCGCCGTACAGTCTATGACCAATACGCGCACCACTGACGTGGAAGCGACGGTTAATCAGATCAAAGCGCTGGAACGCGTAGGCGCAGATATTGTTCGTGTCTCTGTACCGACAATGGATGCTGCAGAAGCGTTCAAGCTTATCAAACAGCAGGTTAATGTCCCGTTGGTTGCCGATATTCACTTCGACTACCGTATCGCGCTGAAAGTGGCGGAATACGGCGTTGACTGTCTGCGTATCAACCCAGGCAATATCGGTAATGAAGAGCGCATCCGTATGGTAGTAGACTGCGCTCGTGATAAAAATATTCCTATCCGCATCGGCGTAAACGCCGGATCGCTGGAAAAAGATCTGCAGGAAAAATACGGTGAACCGACGCCGCAGGCGCTGCTGGAATCCGCTATGCGTCATGTGGATCACCTCGATCGTTTGAACTTCGATCAATTCAAAGTCAGCGTTAAAGCCTCTGACGTTTTCCTCGCCGTAGAATCCTATCGCCTGCTGGCGAAACAGATCGATCAACCGCTGCATCTGGGGATCACCGAAGCCGGTGGCGCACGTAGCGGGGCGGTGAAATCCGCGATCGGTTTAGGGTTGCTGCTATCAGAAGGGATCGGCGATACGCTGCGTGTTTCTCTGGCTGCCGATCCGGTGGAAGAGATCAAAGTGGGCTTCGATATTCTGAAATCGCTGCGCATTCGCGCGCGCGGGATCAATTTCATCGCTTGTCCAACCTGCTCACGTCAGGAATTCGACGTTATCGGTACGGTTAACGCGTTGGAGCAACGCCTGGAAGATATCATTACGCCAATGGATGTTTCGATCATCGGCTGTGTGGTAAACGGTCCTGGCGAAGCGCTGGTTTCTACGTTGGGCGTGACGGGCGGTAACAAGAAAAGCGGCCTGTACGAAGACGGTGTGCGTAAGGACCGACTCGACAACGACGATATGATCACACAGCTTGAAGCTCGTATTCGCGCTAAAGCGAGTATCCTGGACGAAGCGCGCCGTATCGACGTGCAGCAGCTTGAAAAATAACAACGTGATGGGAAGCGGCGTGCTTCCCGTGTATGATTGAACCCGCATGGCGCCCGCATTGTTCGGGTTAGCGCTGAGGGTTCATTTTTATATTCATAAAGAGAATAAACGTGGCAAAAAACATTCAAGCCATTCGCGGCATGAACGATTATCTGCCTGGCGAAACCGCCATCTGGCAGCGCATTGAAGGCACACTCAAAAACGTGCTCGGTAGCTACGGTTACAGTGAAATCCGCTTGCCGATTGTAGAGCAGACCCCGTTATTCAAACGCGCGATCGGTGAAGTTACCGACGTGGTTGAAAAAGAGATGTATACCTTTGAGGACAGAAATGGCGATAGCCTGACTCTGCGTCCTGAAGGGACTGCGGGCTGCGTACGCGCCGGCATTGAACATGGTCTCCTGTACAATCAGGAACAGCGTCTGTGGTATATCGGGCCGATGTTCCGCCACGAACGTCCGCAGAAAGGACGCTATCGTCAGTTCCATCAGTTGGGTGTCGAAGTGTTTGGCCTGCAGGGGCCGGACATTGATGCTGAACTGATTATGCTGACCGCTCGCTGGTGGCGCGCGCTGGGTATTTCTCAACATGTTAGCCTGGAGCTGAACTCAATTGGTTCGCTTGAAGCCCGTGCTAACTACCGTGATGCGCTGGTCGCCTATCTGGAACAGCATAAAGAGAAACTGGACGAAGACTGCAAGCGTCGCATGTACACCAACCCGCTGCGCGTGCTTGACTCCAAAAACCCAGAAGTGCAGGCGCTGCTCAACGACGCACCTGCGCTGGGTGATTATCTCGATGACGACTCTCGCGAGCATTTCGCGGGTCTGTGCAAACTACTGGAATCCGCAGGGATTGCCTACACCGTTAATCAGCGTCTGGTTCGTGGTCTTGATTACTACAACCGCACCGTATTTGAGTGGGTTACCAGCAGTCTGGGCTCGCAGGGCACCGTGTGTGCCGGTGGTCGTTACGACGGTCTGGTAGAGCAACTGGGCGGTCGTGCAACGCCAGCTGTGGGCTTCGCCATGGGCCTGGAACGCCTTGTTTTATTAGTTCAGGCAGTGAATCCGGAATTTATTGCCTCCCCTGTTGTCGATATATACCTGGTTGCTTCAGGCACAGACACGCAGTCGGCGGCAATGCGGCTTGCGGAACGTCTGCGTGATGAAGTTCCTGGTGTGAAACTGATGACCAACCACGGCGGCGGCAACTTTAAGAAACAGTTTGCCCGTGCCGATAAGTGGGGCGCCCGCGTTGCACTGGTACTGGGTGAGTCCGAAGTGGCTGACGGTACTGTTGTAGTGAAGGATTTGCGCTCTGGTGAGCAAACAGCAGTAGCGCAGGATGGCGTTGCCGCGCATTTGCGCACTCTACTGGGCTAAGGAGAAGGACAGCGTGGAAATTTACGAGAACGAACACGACCAGGTTGATGCGGTAAAACGCTTCTTTGCCGAAAACGGCAAAGCGCTGGCGGTTGGGATAATTTTAGGGGTTGGCGCACTGGTTGGCTGGCGTTACTGGACCAGCCATCAGACGGAGTCCGCACGCTCTGCTTCTCTGGCATACCAAAATACGGTGACCGCGGTTAGCGCGGGTAAAGCGGATAGCATTCCTGCGGCAGAGAAATTTGCAGCAGAGAATAAAAATACCTACGGCGCGTTAGCTTCACTGGAACTTGCGCAGCAGTTTGTTGACCAAAATGAACTTGAGAAAGCTGCAAGCCAGCTGCAACAAGGCCTGGCTGCAACCAGCGATGAGAATCTCAAAGCGGTGATTAACCTGCGTCTGGCTCGTGTTCAGGTTCAGCTTAAACAGGCTGATACCGCGCTGAAAACACTCGACACCATTAAAGGTGAAGGGTGGACGGCCATTGTTGCCGATCTGCGCGGTGAAGCGTTGCTGAGCAAGGGCGACAAACAAGGTGCGCGTAGCGCATGGGAAGCGGGTGTGAAAAGCGATGCCTCTCCTGCTCTGAGCGAAATGATGCAGATGAAAATCAATAATTTGTCCATCTGAGAGGGACCCGATGCAATTGCGTAAATTACTTCTGCCAGGGCTGCTTTCCGTTACCCTATTGAGCGGCTGTTCACTGTTTAGTGGCGAAGAAGATGTCGTTAAGATGTCCCCATTGCCGGTGGTTGAAAACCAGTTTACTCCGTCTACGGACTGGAGCACTTCCGTGGGCAACGGTATTGGTGATTTCTATTCCAATCTTCATCCTGCGCTGGCGGATAACGTTGTCTATGCAGCCGATCGCGCAGGTGTCGTGAAAGCGCTGAACGCAGACGACGGCAAAGAAGTGTGGTCTGTTAATCTGGGTGAGAAAGACGGTTGGTTCTCCCGTGCATCTGCACAGCTTTCTGGCGGCGTAACCGTGTCCGGTGGTCATGTTTACATTGGCAGTGAAAAAGCGCAGGTGTATGCGTTGAATACCAGCGACGGTACCACCGCATGGCAAACGAAAGTTGCCGGTGAAGCGCTGTCCCGTCCGGTTGTGAGCGATGGTATGGTATTAATCCACACCAGCAACGGTCAATTGCAGGCGTTGAACGAAGCTGACGGCGCCATCAAGTGGACCGTTAACCTCGACATGCCATCCCTGTCTCTGCGTGGCGAATCTGCCCCTGCGACGGCCTTTGGCGCAGCAATTGTTGGTGGTGATAACGGTCGCGTAAGCGCCGTGCTGATGCAGCAGGGCCAGATGATTTGGCAGCAACGTATTTCTCAGGCGACAGGCCCAACGGAAATCGATCGTCTGAGTGACGTTGATACCACGCCGGTTATCGTCAATGGCGTTGTTTACGCGCTGGCTTATAATGGTAACCTGACCGCGCTCGATCTGCGCAGTGGCCAGATTATGTGGAAACGTGAACTGGGCTCGGTAAATGATTTCATCGTCGATGGAAACCGTATCTACCTGGTCGATCAGAACGACCGCATACTGGCGCTGACCACCGACGGCGGTGTGACGCTGTGGACGCAAAGCGATCTGTTGCACCGTCTGCTGACGTCTCCGGCATTGTATAACGGCAATTTGGTTGTGGGCGATAGCGAAGGCTACCTGCACTGGATTAACGTTGAAGATGGTCGCTTTGTTGCCCAGCAGAAAGTCGACAGCTCCGGTTTCCTGACCGAGCCAGTCTCTGCGGATGGTAAACTGCTGATCCAGGCGAAAGACGGTACGCTGTACTCCATTACGCGTTAATCGTCCTGGCCGCTCGCTTTGAAAAACGGCTCCTGGTGCAGGGGCCGTTTTACTGTTTTTAACAACGGCGCAAAAATGTGCGCGTTGTCTGATGATTTTTTAAATGAGGCTTTAAACATGGTACCTGTGGTCGCGCTTGTCGGGCGCCCTAACGTTGGCAAATCCACGTTATTTAACCGTCTAACTCGCACCCGAGATGCGCTGGTTGCGGATTTCCCGGGTCTGACTCGTGACCGTAAGTACGGTCGTGCGGAAATTGAAGGCCGCGAGTTTATCTGTATTGATACCGGCGGTATTGATGGTACGGAAGACGGTGTTGAAACCCGCATGGCTGAACAGTCTCTGTTGGCTATCGAAGAAGCGGACGTTGTACTGTTTATGGTGGATGCGCGTGCTGGCCTGATGCCAGCGGATGAAGCCATTGCTAAACATCTGCGTTCACGCCAGAAACCGACGTTCCTGGTGGCCAACAAAACGGACGGACTGGATCCCGATCAGGCGGTTGTTGATTTCTACTCGCTGGGTCTGGGTGAAATTTATCCGATTGCTGCCTCCCATGGTCGCGGCGTTCTCAGCCTGCTGGAGCATGTTCTGCTGCCGTGGATGGATGACGTTGCACCGCAGGAAGAAGTCGATGAAGATGCGGAATATTGGGCGCAACTGGAAGCCAAAGAAAACGGTGAAGAAGAGCCTGAAGACGACTTCAACCCGCAGGATCTGCCGATCAAGCTGGCGATTGTCGGGCGTCCGAACGTAGGTAAGTCCACACTGACTAACCGTATCCTCGGCGAAGACCGCGTGGTGGTTTACGACATGCCAGGGACCACGCGTGACAGCATTTATATTCCGATGCAACGCGACGAACGTGAATATGTGCTGATCGACACCGCTGGCGTGCGTAAGCGCGGGAAAATTACCGAAGCGGTAGAAAAATTCTCAGTCATCAAAACGCTGCAGGCGATTGAAGATGCCAACGTGGTCATGCTGGTGATTGATGCGCGGGAAGGTATTTCCGATCAGGACCTGTCGCTGCTGGGCTTTATCCTCAATAGTGGGCGCTCACTTGTTATTGTCGTCAACAAATGGGACGGCCTGACGCAGGAAGTGAAAGAGCAGGTCAAGGAAACGCTGGACTTCCGTCTGGGCTTTATTGATTTTGCGCGCGTACACTTTATCTCTGCGCTGCACGGTAGCGGTGTCGGTAATCTGTTTGAATCGGTCCGCGAAGCGTACGACAGCTCCACTCGTCGCGTTAGTACCGCGATGCTGACGCGTATCATGACCATGGCGGTAGAAGATCATCAGCCGCCGCTGGTACGTGGTCGTCGCGTGAAGCTGAAATATGCCCATGCCGGTGGTTATAACCCGCCGATCGTGGTGATTCATGGCAATCAGGTGAAAGATCTGCCGGATTCATATAAGCGCTATCTGATGAACTACTTCCGCAAAACTCTGGACGTGATGGGGACTCCGATCCGCATTCAGTTCAAAGAAGGGGAAAACCCGTTTGCGAATAAACGTAATACGCTGACGCCGACCCAGATGCGTAAACGTAAACGTTTGATTAAGCACATTAAAAAAAGCAAATAATCGTTGCTGATGTTGATAAAAACCCGCGCTTGTCGCGGGTTTTTTTTCGGTATTCCATCGCCAGCTTCTGACCGTGCGATGTCAATCACTATTCGTTTTTTACCAAGTTTAAATCTAAGAAAGTAGACATTTGTCGAGTTTTCATCTTAAAGTCCGGGGGGTGGTACTAGACAAAACTAGTCTTAGGTTATCAAATGGTTAAATAACTTTTCGCCGCATGTAAAAAATCGGTCAGATACGTAACTGGCTGGCGTACATGCGGTGTATACACGCACGACGACATAACTTTCGGGAGAATTATGCTATCCTCTGTTAATCAAAAAGAAAGCCGAACTTTCTTCGGCCATCCTTATCCGCTCGGCTCGCTGTTCTTCACAGAGATGTGGGAGCGTTTCTCGTTTTATGGCATTCGCCCATTACTGATCCTGTTTATGGCGGCTACCGTCTATGACGGCGGCATGGGGCTGGCGCGTGAAAACGCCTCGGCGATTGTGGGTATTTTTGCCGGTACGATGTATCTCGCCGCGCTGCCTGGTGGTTGGCTGGCGGATAACTGGCTCGGCCAACAGAAAGCCGTATGGTACGGTTCCATCCTGATTGCGCTTGGTCATCTGTCGATTGCGCTTTCGGCCATTATGGGTAACAACCTGTTCTTTATCGGCCTGATGTTTATCGTGCTCGGTTCCGGTCTGTTTAAGACCTGTATTTCGGTCATGGTTGGCACATTGTATAAAAAAGGCGATGCGCGTCGTGATGGCGGTTTCTCGCTGTTTTACATGGGCATCAATATGGGGTCATTCATCGCCCCCTTGATCTCCGGTTGGTTGATTAAAACCCATGGCTGGCATTGGGGCTTTGGTATCGGTGGTATCGGCATGCTGGTGGCGTTAATCATCTTCCGTGTGTTTGCCGTTCCGTCGATGAAACGCTACGACAGCGAAGTGGGACTGGACTCGACCTGGAACAGCCCGGTAGTGAAGCGTAACGGTGTGGGCGCATGGCTACTCGCGCTGGCTGTCGGTGTGGCGATTATCGTTACGCTGATTGCGCAGGGCGTGATTGTGATTAATCCGGTCGCGGTTGCCAGCATACTGGTGTACGTGATTGCCGCCTCTGTTGCGCTCTACTTTATCTACCTGTTCATCTTTGCCGGCCTGAATCGCAAAGAGCGCGCCAGACTGCTGGTTTGCTTTATCCTGCTGGTTTCCGCCGCATTCTTCTGGTCGGCGTTTGAGCAAAAACCCACCTCGTTCAACCTGTTCGCCAACGACTACACTAACCGTATGATCGGTGATTTTGAAATTCCGGCGGTTTGGTTCCAGTCGATAAACGCCCTGTTTATCATCCTGCTGGCGCCGGTATTTAGTTGGGCGTGGCCGAAGCTGGCGAGTATGAACATTCGCCCGAGCAGCATCACTAAGTTCGTTATCGGTATTTTGTGTGCGGCGGCAGGCTTTGGCCTGATGATGCTGGCGGCGCAAAACGTTCTCAGCAACGGCGGAGCGGGCGTTTCTCCATTCTGGCTGGTAGGCAGTATCCTGATGCTGACGCTTGGCGAGCTGTGTCTGAGCCCGATCGGTCTGGCGACCATGACGCTGCTGGCGCCGGAAAGAATGCGTGGGCAAATGATGGGCCTGTGGTTCTGTGCCAGTGCGCTGGGTAACCTGGCCGCAGGTCTGATTGGCGGTCATGTGAAGGCTGACCAACTGGATATGCTGCCGGATCTCTTCGCTCGCTGCTCGATTGCGCTGCTGATCTGCGCCGCGGTCCTGATTGTCCTTATTGTTCCCATTCGTCGCATGCTGGAAAATACGCAAACTAAACCGGCAACCAGCGCCTGATAACACCTCGATTATGCCGGGGCAGAAACTATGCCCCGGTCATTCAATTGATGAGGTATGACGTTTTGTTGGACCTGGGCGACATTCAGCGCAGCGTGTTAAACTCAACGCAAGAATCGATCTCTGTACTGGAGTTGCAATGTCTATCATTTGTCCGGATTGCCACGCTGAACTGGAGCCACAAAACGGTGCGGCGCGCTGTGAGAGTTGCCAAAAAGATTTTCAACTGGAAGCACGTTGCCCAGAGTGCCATCAACCACTCGAAGTACTCAAGGCTTGTGGCGCGGTGGATTATTTCTGTCAGCATGGCCATGGGCTGATTTCGAAAAAACGCGTGGAGTATGTGCCGGTTTAAACCGGCTTTTTCTTCCGCGTTTTTTTCGCCGCCGTTACGCCCCTCACTTCGCTTTCCACCCAGCCATCTGCTAGTCGGGTGGTGATGACATCGCCTGCGCTGACTTGTTTGATCTGTTTCAGTACGCCGCCGCCCGTGGTGGTAGAAACGCTGTAGCCGCGCGCCAGCGTCGCCAGCGGACTGACCGCTTCGAGATGGGTAACCGCGTTGCCGAAACGCTCTCGCTGTTCGCTTATACGTGTGCGTACATTCTCCATCAGACGATATTCCAACTGCTGAATACGGGCTTGTGCGCGATAAATGCGGGGCTGTGGATTTTGTTGATTCAGTCGCTGCAGCATACGTTGCTGGCGCTGATTCGCCTGCTTTATTTGGTTTTCCAGCGCGCTGCTCATGCGCTGACGCAGCCGTTCCAGAGAAGTTTGCTGGCGCGCCAGACGCAACTGCGGGTGCTGCTGCTGGAGGCGGTGGAAAAGCTGCGTGAAACGACGGGTGCGGTTGGCGAGGTAGTAATCCATCGCCATGCCCAGACGCTGCTGGGCAGACTGCACCTGACGCAGCAGCTCTTGCTGGTTACGGCTGACGATTTCCGCCGCCGCCGACGGCGTCGGCGCGCGCAGGTCGCCGACAAAATCGGCGATAGTGACGTCGGTTTCGTGGCCGACGGCGCTAACCACTGGAATGCGGCTGGCAAATATTGCGCGCGCCACGCGTTCGTCGTTAAAACTCCATAAATCTTCCAGCGAGCCGCCGCCGCGCCCGACGATTAACACGTCGCACTCGCCGCGCGCGTTTGCCAGTTCAATGGCGCGAACGATTTGCCCCGGCGCGTCGTCGCCCTGTACCGCGGTAGGGTAGATAACTACCGGCAGCGACGGATCGCGGCGTTTAAGAACGTGGAGAATATCGTGCAGCGCCGCGCCGGTTTTCGAGGTAACCACCCCGACACAGTGGGCCGGGGAGGGCAGCGGCTGCTTATATTGCTGATCGAACAACCCTTCCGCCTGCAGTTTGGCTTTCAGTTGTTCATACTTCTGCTGTAATAGCCCTTCGCCCGCGGGCTGCATGCTCTCAACAATTATCTGGTAATCGCCGCGCGGTTCGTACAGCGTGATGTTGGCGCGTACCAGTACCTGCTGACCGTGCTGCGGACGGAACGTCACCCGGCGGTTGCTGTTGCGGAACATCGCGCAGCGCACCTGGGCGTTATCGTCTTTTAAGGTGAAGTACCAGTGGCCGGAAGAGGGCTGGGTGAAATTCGATATTTCGCCGCTGATCCACACTTGTCCCATCTCCTGCTCAAGCAGCAGACGAACCGTCTGATTCAGGCGGCTTACGGTAAAAATTGAGGCGGTCTGAGAGGATAACATGTGAGCGGGATCAAATTCTAAATCAGCAGGTTATTCAGTCGAAAGTAACATGCTCACAGAGGAGCGCAAGGTTTTTTTGCAAAAAAGTGTGGATGCAATCGGTTACGCTCTGTATAATGCCGCGGCAATATTTAATAACCTCCCAGGTGAGATATTGCCCATGCTACGTATCGCAAAAGAAGCCCTGACGTTTGACGACGTCCTCCTCGTTCCCGCTCATTCTACCGTTCTGCCGAACACGGCTGACCTTAGCACTCAGCTGACCAAAACGATTCGCCTGAACATTCCTATGCTCTCCGCAGCAATGGATACCGTGACGGAAGCGCGCCTGGCGATTGCCCTGGCACAGGAAGGCGGCATCGGTTTTATCCACAAGAACATGTCTATCGAGCGCCAGGCTGAAGAAGTCCGCCGCGTGAAAAAACACGAATCTGGCGTGGTAACCGACCCGCAGACAGTGCTGCCAACCACCACCCTGCGTGAAGTAAAAGAACTGACTGAACGTAACGGTTTTGCGGGTTACCCGGTAGTGACTGAAGACAACGAGCTGGTTGGCATCATCACCGGTCGTGACGTGCGCTTTGTGACTGACCTGAACCAGCCGGTTAGCGTATACATGACGCCGAAAGAGCGCCTGGTGACCGTTCGTGAAGGTGAAGCGCGTGATGTCGTGCTGGCCAAAATGCACGAGAAGCGCGTTGAGAAAGCGCTGGTTGTTGATGACAGCTTCCACCTGCTCGGCATGATCACCGTTAAAGATTTCCAGAAAGCAGAACGTAAACCGAACTCATGTAAAGACGAGCATGGTCGTCTGCGTGTCGGCGCGGCTGTAGGCGCAGGTGCAGGTAACGAAGAACGTGTTGACGCGCTGGTTGCTGCCGGCGTTGACGTACTGTTGATCGATTCCTCTCACGGTCACTCTGAAGGCGTGCTGCAACGTATCCGTGAAACCCGTGCTAAATATCCTGACCTGCAAATCATCGGCGGTAACGTCGCCACTGGCGCTGGCGCTCGCGCACTCGCCGAAGCTGGTTGCAGCGCGGTGAAAGTCGGTATCGGCCCTGGCTCCATCTGTACTACCCGTATCGTCACTGGCGTGGGCGTTCCGCAGATCACTGCCGTTTCAGACGCGGTTGAAGCGCTGGAAGGTACCGGTATTCCAGTTATCGCCGACGGCGGTATCCGTTTCTCCGGCGACATCGCTAAAGCGATTGCCGCTGGCGCCGCTGCCGTCATGGTTGGCTCTATGCTGGCGGGTACCGAAGAGTCTCCGGGCGAAATCGAACTGTATCAGGGCCGTTCTTACAAATCCTACCGCGGTATGGGCTCCCTGGGCGCGATGTCCAAAGGTTCCTCCGACCGTTACTTCCAGAGCGACAACGCCGCTGACAAACTGGTGCCGGAAGGTATCGAAGGCCGCGTAGCGTATAAAGGCCGCCTGAAAGAGATCATTCACCAGCAGATGGGTGGCTTGCGTTCCTGTATGGGTCTGACCGGTTGTGGTACCATCGACCTGCTGCGTACGAAGGCTGAATTTGTGCGTATCAGCGGTGCGGGTATCCAGGAAAGCCACGTTCACGACGTGACCATTACCAAAGAGTCCCCGAACTACCGCTTGGGCTCCTGATAAGTTTCCGCGCCCGGTTTTAAACCGGGCGTTTTGTTATTGTTTCACTTGCCTCGGAATTATCGTCAAATGACAGACAATATTCATAAACATCGCATTCTCATCCTCGATTTCGGATCGCAGTACACCCAACTGGTTGCACGTCGCGTACGTGAACTGGGCGTCTACTGTGAACTGTGGGCATGGGATGTTACTGAAGCACAAATCCGTGAGTTCAACCCGAGCGGCATCATCCTCTCCGGTGGCCCGGAAAGCACCACCGAAGCAAACAGCCCGCGTGCGCCTGAGTATGTCTTCAACGCCGGTGTGCCGGTCTTCGGCGTCTGCTACGGTATGCAGACCATGGCAATGCAGTTGGGCGGCCACGTTGAAGGTTCTAACGAGCGTGAATTCGGCTACGCCCAGGTTGAGGTACAGACCGACAGCGTGCTGATTCGCGGTATCGAAGATTCTCTGACCGCCGACGGCAAACCGCTGCTCGACGTATGGATGAGTCACGGCGACAAAGTAACCGCGATCCCGGAAGGTTTCGTCACCGTTGCCAGCACCGAGACCTGCCCGTTCGCCATTATGGCGCACGAAGAAAAACGCTTCTACGGCGTGCAGTTCCACCCGGAAGTAACCCACACCCGTCAGGGTATGCGTATGCTGGAACGCTTCGTACGCGATATCTGCCAGTGTGAAGCGCTGTGGACTCCGGCGAAAATCATCGACGATGCCGTTGTCCGTATTCGCGAGCAGGTTGGCGACGACAAAGTGATCCTCGGTCTTTCCGGCGGCGTGGATTCTTCCGTCACCGCGATGCTGCTGCACCGCGCAATCGGTAAAAACCTGACCTGCGTGTTCGTGGACAACGGTCTGCTGCGTCTGAACGAAGCCCAGCAGGTGATGGACATGTTCGGCGACCACTTTGGTCTGAACATTGTTCACGTGGAAGGCGAATCGCGCTTCCTGGAAGCGCTGAAAGGCGAGAACGATCCGGAAGCCAAACGTAAGATCATCGGCCGTGTGTTCGTTGAAGTGTTCGACGAAGAAGCGCTGAAGCTGGAAGATGTGAAGTGGCTGGCGCAGGGGACTATCTATCCTGACGTAATCGAATCTGCCGCTTCCGCGACCGGTAAAGCACACGTCATCAAATCTCACCACAACGTGGGCGGCCTGCCGAAAGAGATGAAGATGGGGCTGGTTGAGCCGCTGCGTGAGCTGTTCAAAGACGAAGTGCGCAAAATCGGTCTGGAACTGGGCCTGCCGTACGACATGCTGTACCGTCACCCGTTCCCGGGCCCGGGTCTCGGCGTTCGTGTGCTGGGTGAAGTGAAGAAAGAGTACTGCGACCTGCTGCGTCGTGCGGACGCTATCTTCATTGAAGAGCTGCACAAAGCTGACCTGTACAACAAAGTCAGCCAGGCGTTTACCGTGTTCCTGCCGGTACGTTCCGTTGGCGTGATGGGCGATGGCCGTAAATATGACTGGGTTGTCTCTCTGCGCGCGGTCGAAACTATCGACTTTATGACCGCACACTGGGCGCACCTGCCGTATGACTTCTTAGGCCGCGTCTCTAACCGCATCATCAACGAAGTGAACGGCATTTCTCGCGTGGTGTATGACATCAGCGGTAAGCCGCCAGCCACGATTGAGTGGGAATAAGCCGATAACCTTTCCTGAGTTTTCATGAACAGGTAAAACTGCAATTGACCCTCTGTTTTTACAGGGGGTTTTTATTTGTGTACATTCATGAATTTTCTATGCGGCGCACAGTTCCTGACGGTAAATTTGACGTAATCGTCGAACCAGGTCGAGTCATAAAGAAAGTCATTTAATAATAAAGTCATTTAATAATAATGAATATCCATATTGATTACTTCGGGGACTCCATGTCCTGCTTATTACTAAAACTGGATATATTCTTTGCGGAATTTACAGCGTATATTTCAAGTTGATCGTCATTAGAATGAGATTGCCAAATATCAATAATTTGTGGAAATCACAGCCAGCACGCCTTCACCCGCTTGGTTGATGAGATGCCGCTGCTTCCAGCCGCGACATCTCGTATTGTATAGCCAATTCTGGACGGTTAGTTAGCGTCGGTGTGCTAACGCAAAAAGCGACCTCTCAGCACCTTATTATCCACAATCTCTAACAATACCTGCGGTGATTGGGCTGCCTGGATGCGTTCGCCGAGTTGTGTAAGTAAAACGTTATCAGTGTTAAGCAGATTATCCGTTTGATTTAGCTTGCGTTCTACCTGTAAGGCATTTGCCTGGGTGCTGCTTGCTCGTTCAAATAACGGCTTCATCTTGCTGAGATGATGGGCGACTTTACGTTTTATTTTTTCCCATTGCTGAAATATGCCGTTGCTGGCATTCAGTTCTTTTAAATAGACTTCGCTTGTCAGGACAAATTCTTGGTTGCCGT
>NZ_JAHLQZ010000409.1:0-882 GCF_018919505.1 Citrobacter sp. S55_ASV_140 | reverse complement strand
CTCATAGAATGCGCGCAGCAGATACGGACGGCGTGGTGTTAGCTGTGGCAAATCCATACAGGTTAACCCCGGCCCAGACGCATTTCACGTTCAGGCTCAGTCAGAGAAGCCAGGAAAGAATCACGTTCAAAGACGCGAGTCATATAACCTTTCAGTTCTTTCGAACCGGCACCGTTGAATTCAATACCCAACTGCGGTAAACGCCACAGCAGCGGCGCCAGGTAGCAGTCTACCAGGCTGAACTCATCGCTCAGGAAGTAAGGTTTCTGACCGAATACTGGCGCAATTGCCAGCAGCTCTTCGCGCAGACGCTTACGCGCGACCTCGGCTTCAGAAGCGGAACCGTTCACGATGACGTTCATCAGCGTGTACCAGTCTTTTTCGATACGCTGCATGTACAGGCGGCTTTCACCACGCGCAACCGGGTAAACCGGCATCAGCGGCGGATGCGGGAAGCGCTCATCCAGGTATTCCATAATGATGCGAGATTCCCACAGGGTCAGCTCACGATCCACCAGTGTCGGTACGCTCTGATTCGGGTTGAGGTCGATCAGATCCTGAGGTGGATTGTCCTTCTCCACGTGCTCAATCTCGAAACTAACACCTTTTTCAGCCAGCACGATGCGGACCTGATGGCTATAGATGTCAGTAGGACCAGAAAACAGCGTCATTACCGAACGTTTGTTGGCAGCGACAGCCATGAAAACCTCCAGGTATATTCAGAATTTTTACTGCTACCAGCCACTCAGTGACCAGCCAGAAGTGATGTCACCCAGACTCAGGAAAGCCATTACTGTTTAAAATACAAACAAAAAATGAGCGATACCTGACATTTGGGCAGAAAATTGGATGATAGTTTACCAGATTTTGTGACCTTTGTGG
>NZ_JAHLQZ010000408.1:0-887 GCF_018919505.1 Citrobacter sp. S55_ASV_140 | reverse complement strand
ATCTTCAGCTGCTCTGCAAATTGCTGATGAATAAAAGGCGATTTACTGTGCGCTATCGGATTACCAAAAACAGCATAGGCTTCTTTCATATTACCCCTGTCGAAACTGTTCACCCGTCAGTGCATCACGGATCTCCGAAGGATTCAATCGCCCTCCGGTCTCTCCTTCAACAACGGGAAAGTCTATACCGAACTGCGCGCGGACTTCCTCTACCGTTCGGCAAGGCGGTAAGCCACTCAAATTAGCACTGGTGGAAACTATAGGTTTGCCATAAGCCTGGCACAGTGCAACCACCAGCGGATGATCGGTGACACGCACGGCCAGCGAGTCAAAACGACCGGTCAACCAACGAGGTGTAGTCGCAAGCGCCGGGAAAACAAAGGTGACGGGACCAGGCCAGCGAGCGAAGATAGCCTCACGTTGAGTATCAGTAAGCGAGCTATCGTCAATATAGGGCTTAAGTTGCTCAAAGTTGGCCGCAATCAAAATTAAGCCTTTCTCGACCGGACGTTGTTTTAATTCCAACAAACGACTTACTGCCGTTTCGCTGTCGGGATCGCAGCCGACACCAAATACAGCTTCTGTTGGATAGGCGATGACTTTCTCTTGGTTCAGTACCTCTATTGCAGCAGCGATAGGGCCTGTGGGCAGGTTATTATTCACTTTTTTATTCCGCCGAAATCGGCTTTCCACATTGTTTACTGGCACAGAAATGCTTCACACCCTGCGCGGTTTTCTTTTCGATGAGTAGCGGATAATGGCACTCTGGACATTCTCCAGCTAACGGTTTGAAGTTAATAACAAACTGGCACTCCGGATAGCGATCGCAGGAGTAAAAAGTTTTGCCATAACGGGAACGCCGCTGGACCAGGTGACCGGTCTGGCAT
>NZ_JAHLQZ010000407.1:0-888 GCF_018919505.1 Citrobacter sp. S55_ASV_140 | reverse complement strand
GCGGGGTGGAGCAGCCTGGTAGCTCGTCGGGCTCATAACCCGAAGGTCGTCGGTTCAAATCCGGCCCCCGCAACCAACACATTAAGCACCTTAACGGGTGTTTTTTTGTATCTGTCGTTCGTAAAAAAAGCGCTTTTCAGCGCTTTTTTGTTATCCCCTTCTCGCCAGCGTCGCACCATCGGCAAAGTAGGCTTTAATCCCTGCCAGAATCGACTCCGCCACTTCCTGCTGGAAGGTCGCCGTCTTCAGCTTACGCTCTTCTTCGACGTTACTGATAAATGCCGTTTCCACGAGGATGGAGGGAATATCCGGCGCTTTCAGCACCGCGAACCCGGCTTGCTCAACCTGATTCTTATGCAGGTTGTTGATTTTACCAAGCTTATTCAGCACCGCTTTGCCAAACTTCAGGCTGTCGGCGATGGTCAGCGATTGCACCATATCGAACATGGTGTGGTCGACATAACGGTCACCGCTTTTGCTAACGCCACCGATGAGATCCGAGGCGTTCTGGGTTTGGGCCAGATATTTTGCCGCGGTACTGGTCGCCCCTTTAGTCGAGAGCGCAAACACCGATGAGCCGCTGGGTTGCCGGCTGGTAAAGGCATCGGCGTGAATAGAGACAAACAGGTCTGCACGCTGTTTCTGCGCTTTCGCCACACGCACTTTTAGCGGAATGAATATATCTTCATTACGCGTCATAAAGACCTTCATGTTGCCCTCTTTTTCAATAAGGGCTCGCAGGCGACGGGCAATTTGCAGTACCACATCTTTTTCACGCGTCTTGTATTTCCCCACCGCACCGGAGTCTTCTCCACCGTGCCCGGGGTCCAGCATAATGACAATCGGACGATCGCGCCCCGCTTTACCCGGCTGCGGACCACTTTGCGC
>NZ_JAHLQZ010000406.1:0-896 GCF_018919505.1 Citrobacter sp. S55_ASV_140 | reverse complement strand
TTATTATGCTGAGTCAAAAGCTGGGGCTTAATATCGTTGCGGAAGGCGTCAGTTCAGAACATCAGCTATGCTATATCCTCGATCATAATGTAGGTTTTATGCAGGGCTATCTTTATGCAAAGCCAATGAGTTCGTCTGATTTTACGACCTGGCTTGATACGCATGCCAATGAGCAAAATGAAAGGATTAAAAGTAAAAACCGTTCAATAGATCGGTAGTCACTGAGGTAACATAATGGTTTAACCAGAACGACTCATTCTTAGCAGAAGGCCCTATGAGTAAAAAGAAGTACCTAATTGATAAGAAAGTCATTCTTGATTGTGAGCGGATGACCTTATCATGCGATCGCGAAAGCTTAAAAATATCTGAATCCGAATGCAATTTGCTCCTTGCTTTTCATCAGGGGCTCTTCAAAAAAGATGATCTAATTGCCTGGGTGTGGGGACGAAAAGGTGTGGTGGTTTCCAGTGCCAGCTATTACAAATTAATCAATCAATTACGCGGTTCGTTCGAAAAAATCGGCCTTCCTGCTTCTGCAATATTAACGCGCCCTAAGGTTGGCGTGACGCTCTCGATAACAATCGAACCACTGCCTGATGAATCAATACACACAACGCAAAATAGAGCCAGTGATATTGTTGCGCCAGTTGCAGAATCCTTGTCTGAGCCAAAGAAATCCTCGCAGCCAGTTTCGAACTGGAAAGAGTGGTTATTTTTAATCTGCGCAATGATGTTCCTGCTGGTAGTGATTTATCTATATAGCAAACGCCATCCAGACTACTTTTCTGAGTTGGGTACCTATAACGGATATACCTTTTATGGTGTTACTGAAGATAATCGTTCTCTCGAGGACGCTGTGGGGGCTTTTTCCGAACTGAGTCAGCAAGTGTATAAAC
>NZ_JAHLQZ010000405.1:0-901 GCF_018919505.1 Citrobacter sp. S55_ASV_140 | reverse complement strand
TATATATATAGTGCGCGTCAGACAGACGAAAGTTCGGCGGCACGGCTGGCGTCGCGGTATGCTGAATAAACGCGCTATGCGTATAGTAGCCTATGATTACCATGCCAATGCTCAACCCCAGCCATGAAAGCGCGATACGCGCGCACCGCCATAACGTAAGCGGCATATCTGGACGGTCAAAACGCAGGTTTTCGCCACAATAATATTCATGGTCCGTTTTCATGCTTTCCCTCCGTCATGCATCAGTTTTGGGCTTTCATCCAGCGCCTGCCATAGACGAATAAGAGTAAGCCGCCCTACCATACCGTCAGCCTTAATCTTATTTTGCATTTGAAACTGGCGGACTTTTTCCGATAAAAGAGGGCTCCACTCTCCCGTGCTCTCAGCCTCAACATTCAACACGCGACTCAGCATCATATCCAGCCAGAGAATGTCGTCGACGCTGCTTTTCTTCATGATGCTCACATTACCGTCTGGTGAAGGTTTCCACATTAGCGTGTAATTCCCTTGCCACACTTCACTGAACCAGGCTTTATCCATAATCCATGTACCAGCGCCCGACTGGGCAGTGATGGTCTGGTTGCTTTCTCCAATCACGACAACAGGTATAAGGCTATTATCTACCTTTAGCGTTGCTATCCAGGGGAGTTGCTGGGCCAGAAGCGATTCCAGCGTATCAGTGCCCGACAGGCAAACCAAACCCGCCCGGTACGCCTGATCGCACCATGCTTCCCCTTTATTGACCTCATATCCCCAGACGCTGTAAAGCCGCGCGAGCGACTCATTAGTTGACATAATCGTTGACGTCAGCGTTGTGGAAGAAAGTGATGCAGCCGATGGCTGTCCTGCAGGCCATATGCTGGCTATGGGCGGCAACCATCTGTCAAGCAATGGACTGAAG
>NZ_JAHLQZ010000404.1:0-920 GCF_018919505.1 Citrobacter sp. S55_ASV_140 | reverse complement strand
GTCTTTCGTCTGCTCGATCTCGTCAAGCTCTTCCCGCAGTTCCAGTTGCTCCATCAGGAACGCGGTATCACGCACCGTGTGCTGCTCATTGCGAATATCAAAGCCGTGTAAAGACAATAAGTATTCGGCGCGCATCAAGGGATGACGCAGCGTTTGCCAGGCCTGGTTAATGGTGGCGGACTGCGAAACCGCAGCAAGTTGTTCCGCCTGAGAACCGCTGGCGAATTTATCAGGATGATACTGACGTTGGAGATCCTGAAAACGGATCGTCAGGGCCTGGAGATCAATAGGATATTGAGCGGGTAATCCGAAGAGAGTGAAGTAATCCATAACTATCTCAGGGGTAGCCTGTTAGAACAAACCCCACACGTAAAATCATGCGTGTGGGGTTATCGGTGAGCGCGTTATACGTGGAAGCTTTCGCCGCATCCACATTCGTCTTTCACGTTCGGGTTAGTGAACTTAAACCCTTCGTTCAGACCTTCTTTGACGAAGTCTAACTGCGTACCGTCGAGAAATTGCAGGCTCTTACCGTCGACCACAACTTTAACGCCTTTGTCTTCAAACACGGTATCTTCAGCCGCCGGCTCGTCAACAAATTCCAGTACATAGGCCATACCTGAGCAGCCGGAGGTTCTCACGCCCATGCGCAGGCCAAACCCCTTACCGCGGTTAGCCAGGAAGGTATTTACACGCGCTGCTGCACTGTCGCTTAAGGTAATCGACATAATAAAACCTCAACTCTTAATTATTTTGCTTCACGTTTGCTTTTGTAATCCGCAATCGCGGCTTTAATCGCGTCTTCAGCCAGGATAGAGCAGTGAATTTTCACCGGTGGCAGTTCAAGCTCGTCGGCGATATCGGTGTTTTTAATCGCCTGTGCTTCGTCCAGCGATTTCCCTTTTACCCATTCGGTAACC
>NZ_JAHLQZ010000403.1:0-932 GCF_018919505.1 Citrobacter sp. S55_ASV_140 | reverse complement strand
CCGGTACGCCATGGGCGATACGGCTGGCTTCAACGCCATACTGCATGCAAAGCTCAGCAATATAGTTGGCGGTCGCCTCTCCTTCGACCGTGGGATTGGTCGCGAGGATCAGTTCGTTGATTTGCTCAGACGCCAGTCGCTGTTCAAGGCGATCCAGCCCGATATCATCAGGGCCAATACCGTCCAGCGGCGACAGGTGCCCCATCAGCACGAAGTAACGTCCAGAAAATTGGCCGGTTTGCTCAATGGCATAGATGTCCGCCGGACTCTCCACCACACAGATCTGACCGTTTTCCTGGCGACGCGGGTTCGAACAGATATTACAGACATCCTGCTCTGTGAAGGTGCGGCAATCGGCACAGTGGCCGATTTCCGACATCGCCTTCGTTAACGCCTGCGCCAGACGCATCCCGCCGCTGCGATCGCGCTGAAGTAGCGTGAACGCCATGCGCTGCGCAGACTTCGGGCCAACGCCCGGCAGACAGCGCAGTGCTTCCATAAGCTGAGTTAACAGCGGGCTGGTTTGCATCAGAACGGCATCTTAAAGCCAGGCGGCAGCTGCATTCCGGAAGAAACAGAAGCCATCTTCTCTTTCTGCGTCTCTTCAATGCGACGCGCCGCGTCGTTGAATGCCGCAGCGACCAGGTCTTCCAGCATCTCTTTGTCGTCTTCCAGCAGGCTTGGATCGATCTCCACACGACGGCAGTTGTGCGCGCCGTTGATGGTCACTTTTACCAGACCCGCGCCAGATTCGCCGGTCACTTCCAGCTTGGCGACTTCTTCCTGCATCTGCTGCATTTTTTCCTGCATCTGCTGGGCCTGTTTCATCAGGTTACCCAGACCGCCTTTACCAAACATAGGCTTCTCTCTCAATCACGTTAAGGGATGACGACCGTCCAACCATCAGGCTGGCGATCAAATGGGGCGAATAC
>NZ_JAHLQZ010000402.1:0-935 GCF_018919505.1 Citrobacter sp. S55_ASV_140 | reverse complement strand
GAATAGGTGCATTATTAAAGTTCACCATCCATGCGCCAGCAACACGCGCCACTTCTTTGGTCAGCGGGTTAGAGGCGGCATGATGATCCACTGCAGAGGTCACAACATAACCGTCAATACCGTAAATCACCCACACGCCGGCCAGCGCGAAGCAGACCAGAGTCACCAGCGCCGCTACCTGCGCGGTGGTACGCGTACGCAGGTGCAGTTCACCAACCGTACGCATCTGCAGGTAGGTCGCGCCCTGGGTGATGATCATACCAACGCTCACGATACCTGCCAGCAGACCAAACGGATTCAGCAACTGGAAGAAGTTACCGGTGTAGTACAGACGCAGGTACTCATCGATATGGAACGGTACGCCCTGCAACAGGTTACCGAACGCCACGCCAATTACCAGCGGCGGAACAAAGCTACCAATGAAAATGCCCCAGTCCCACATGTTACGCCAACGAGTGTCTTCAATCTTGGAACGGTAATCAAAACCGACCGGACGGAAGAATAAAGACGCCAGTACCAGAACCATCGCCACATAGAAACCAGAGAACGCAGCGGCATACACCATCGGCCAGGCAGCGAACAGAGCGCCACCCGCGGTGATGAGCCAAACCTGGTTACCGTCCCAGTGCGGGGCGATGGAGTTAATCATAATTCGACGCTCGGTATCATTACGACCGAGGAAACGGGTGAGCATGCCCACCCCCATGTCGAAGCCATCAGTGACCGCAAAACCAATCAGCAGAATGCCGACCAACAGCCACCAGACAAAACGCAATACTTCATAATCGATCATTTGACGACTCCTGTCTTAGCGTGCCGGCTGAGAAGTCACATTGGACTGCTCAAAGTGATAGCGACCGGTTTTCAGGCTGCTCGGGCCGAGGCGTGCAAACTTGAACATTAAGAACAATTCTGCCACCAGGAACAGGGTATAC
>NZ_JAHLQZ010000401.1:0-937 GCF_018919505.1 Citrobacter sp. S55_ASV_140 | reverse complement strand
GCTATGACCAGCCAAACGACTTTGCCATTAACTAAAATCCTGGATTCAAAATCAGTATTGAATGATCAGCTCGTCGACATGGCATTTATCACTGCCTACACCAATATGACCGACAAATGGTTCTATAGATTAATTTCTGAAAATGCGTTCCCAGCACCAATTAAACTTGGCCGAAGTTCTCGTTGGCTAAAAAGTGAAGTCGAAGCCTGGATGACAGAACAGATTAAAAATTCAAGAGGACAGTAATTATTAATCTTTAGAAAAGACCTTAAATCTTAGTTACGAATGAAACATGCAAAAATCAATTAAACATCCATTTCAAATAACACAGATTACATAGAAAAATTAGCTGAATTTAGAATTGTATCAAATAAATTAATTTGGGTTTTTTAGTATAATTAATACTCTCCCCAGACTTACATTTAATATCTATCCAATCTATTCACTAAACATAATTACGTATCGTACTTACCCTTATCACGTACACTGAAGATATTTTATCTGCACTCCCCCATCATCTAACAACGTTTTAAAAAACAGGTCTAACCTATGAATAATAGTCACCAATATAACCCATTATGGAATCCAGACTGGTTTCTTTCAGTAATTCTGGATAATCATATCGATGCAATGGTAGCCAGATATTCTTGTTTACTAACATTACGCCTAGACTTCTTTTATAAAAAGGATACCCCTCGCTACTTACATCAAGATCATCATGCACTTGAGCGTGACCTGCGATTATTGATGAATAAAATGATGCAAAAAGCTGCTATTGTGGGCTATTTCTGGGTCATTGAATGGACAGCCGTTCATGGCTTCCATGCACATGCTGCATACTGGCTGGATGGGCATCAAACGCAAAGATCCTATCCTTTTGCACAGCAGGCAGGAGAATTCTGGAAGCAGTTAACCCAACAGGAGGGCTATTTTAATA
>NZ_JAHLQZ010000400.1:0-947 GCF_018919505.1 Citrobacter sp. S55_ASV_140 | reverse complement strand
GGTATCAGCCTGTTATCCCCGGAGTACCTTTTATCCGTTGAGCGATGGCCCTTCCATTCAGAACCACCGGATCACTAAGACCTGCTTTCGCACCTGCTCGAGCCGTCACTCTCGCAGTCAAGCTAGCTTATGCCTTTGCACTAACCTCCTGATGTCCGACCAGGATTAGCTAACCTTCGTGCTCCTCCGTTACTCTTTGGGAGGAGACCGCCCCAGTCAAACTACCCACCAGACACTGTCCGCAACCCGGATTACGGGCCCACGTTAGAACACCAGCCATTAAAGGGTGGTATTTCAAGGACGGCTCCATGCAGACTGGCGTCCACACTTCAAAGCCTCCCACCTATCCTACACATCAAGGACCAGTGTTCAGTGTCAAGCTATAGTAAAGGTTCACGGGGTCTTTCCGTCTTGCCGCGGGTACACTGCATCTTCACAGCGAGTTCAATTTCACTGAGTCTCGGGTGGAGACAGCCTGGCCATCATTACGCCATTCGTGCAGGTCGGAACTTACCCGACAAGGAATTTCGCTACCTTAGGACCGTTATAGTTACGGCCGCCGTTTACCGGGGCTTCGATCAAGAGCTTCTCCTTACGGATAACCCCATCAATTAACCTTCCGGCACCGGGCAGGCGTCACACCGTATACGTCCACTTTCGTGTTTGCACAGTGCTGTGTTTTTAATAAACAGTTGCAGCCAGCTGGTATCTTCGACTGATTTCAGCTCCATGAGTAAATCACTTCACCTACATATCAGCGTGCCTTCTCCCGAAGTTACGGCACCATTTTGCCTAGTTCCTTCACCCGAGTTCTCTCAAGCGCCTTGGTATTCTCTACCTGACCACCTGTGTCGGTTTGGGGTACGATTTCGTGTTACCTGATGCTTAGAGGCTTTTCCTGGAAGCAGGGCATTTGTCACTTCAGCACCGTAGTGCCTCGTCATCAC
>NZ_JAHLQZ010000003.1:0-82677 GCF_018919505.1 Citrobacter sp. S55_ASV_140 | reverse complement strand
AGTTACCGATTCCAGCAATGGCTCGCGTGGGAAATGCGACGGCAATGGCCTCATTTATTGCGCAACACGGATATCCCTGCGTGATAAAACCAAATGATGGACGTGGATCTCTGGGGGTGGTGGTTTTAAAAAATGAAGGTCAGTTATTTAAATATCTGGCGCAGATGAAATCCTCTGAATACCATAATCTGTTAATCGAGAAGTTTATTGAAGGTGAGGCTTATCAGATCAACGCGTTGTATCTGCAGGGGAAACCCATATTTATTTCCGCCTCTCGGGCCACGGTATCTTGTCTTGATTTTCTATCAGGGCAAACCTTAGGGCTGGTCATGGAAGATGATAATTCACTACACCAGAAGTTGATTGACTATACAAAATACCTTGCGAAAGAAGTCTTCCCTATTGAGAAAAACACCTTACTTCATCTTGAGGTATTTGTGGATCAGGGCGGTAATATTATTTTCGGCGAGCTTGCCTGCCGGTTAGGCGGATGTTTCGTTAATGAAGAATTAGGTGCGGCGTTTGGCCTCGATCCGCGTATGACATGGCTGAAGGCCTGTCTGAACGAAACGTATCCGCGGGATTTAGCGCAAAGAATACCTGTTATCCGGGTTGGACAACTGAATGTGCCGCCTTCTCAAGGAACCTTACAGGCTATTGCGGATAAATGTCCGTTACCTTTTGTGATCAATTATCGGGCTACAGGTGTTGTCGGACGTCATTACGATGTGATGAAACTGACGAATGGTGAGATTGTCAGTGCTATTGTTGAAGGTGAGTCCAGTCGTGAGATTGAGGAACATCTTGCGATGCTAACGCAATGGGTGATCGATAATACGCATTGGGTTAAAGATACGGTGCACTGAATATATTCATGACGGTGCCGGCGAAAACTATTGTTATCAGAACAACCGGCCTGGAGAGGTACTGGATGAGAGTATTGGCAGGTATTATCCTCTGTTTTCTCGTCGGGCAGGGATTCACTTTCTGTAACGTTCCGCTGGGCATGATGTTTGGTGCCCTTTTTACCGTGCTTATGCTCAAACGTATTGGGTTCTCCGTATCCTCAATGCCGGGGAGTATCACGGTTATCCAGCTTTCTCTCGGAATCTCGATAGGGATTATGTTCAGAGATTTTTCATATGGCGAGCATCGGCAGATAAGCCTTTTGTTTGCTTTGTTATTACTCTGCTTATCTTTACAATTTACCTTGAGTTACTTCTGGTGTGTGCGGCGGTTAGGCTGGAGTAAAGAAGAGGCGCTTTTAGGTGCGGTGCCAGGAGCGATGGCGGCGGTACTGGCGTTAGCCTCCCATATTAAGACGCCGCCACAAAAGATTGTGATCTCGCATTCTCTGCGTCTCATTACCCTGACGTTTCTGGCCGGGTATATCACGCGTGGGGCATCTGCAGATATTCTGGCTGCGACTCCAGCCGTTTTTTTCTCCGGGCACAATCTGCTCTGGCTGACCGGAATGGTATTAGCAGGATATATTGCGGGGAAGTTTCTGGAGCGCTTACATTTCCCGGCACCCTTTATGATAACCTCGCTGGTTTGCGCGGCGGCATTGCACCCTTTATCTTCACAACCACTAATTTTTCCTGATCTCTTTAACCAGATTAGCATGGTGTTGATGGGGATCTTGCTGGGGCATCATTTTACGACTTATTCGATGGCTGAATTTAGTCGTCATCTTTGGTCTTCGGTACAGCTTGTTCTGATTGGACTGGGGGTGACGATAATCATGGCATTTATCTCGGCGCGCTTGCTGGATTATCCCTTCCCGGTGTTGATGCTCTCCTGGGTTCCCGGCAGCGTAGAGTCGATGTCATTTGCCGCGCTGGCGTTAAAAGCGGATGCGAGCTTTGTTATGGCGAATCATATTATTCGTATGCTTCTCATTCATACCGTTCCAGCATTGGTTTTCTTTCGCAAAAGACAGATGAAAGTAGATTAATGTCTTCCTTGAAGAGCAAGGGATTGTTGTGGCGTTGCGGTTATTATTGCGCTTATCCGCCGCTGGCCTAAAGGTGACGGATTGATTGCTGAAGCCTATGTATACCACTCGTCTGAAAAAGGTGGGCGGATCCATCATGCTGGCGGTCCCTCCCGCCGTGCTGAAAACGCTGGGGCTGTCGACGGACAGCGAAGTGGGCATGACCATTGATGATGGCTGCCTGATTATTGAACCCCAGAAACGGCCCCGTTATTCGCTGCGACTAGCACAGAACTATAGATATGGCGGCCCGGAACGGCAAGCGTCTGGAACGCATACCTGACGCCGTTGTCAATGAGGTGCTTGCCAGGCTGGATGCGATTCTGTGTTAACACCAGAGACGCAAAAAAGCAAAAAGCCTGCTCGAAAGCAGGCTTTTCTGAATTTGGCTCCTCTGACTGGACTCGAACCAGTGACATACGGATTAACAGTCCGCCGTTCTACCGACTGAACTACAGAGGAATCGTGTGAACGAGGCGCATATTAGCGACACCACTCAGCGATGTCAAAGCCTGAATCGATAAATTCAATCGTTTGCCGAAATATTCCCCATTTCGCCGATTATTCAGGCGCAACAGGTTGTTTTATGCACTTTTCCTGTTCGGGACGCGGGTATTTCCATAACCAGCGGCCGGTCACCATACGCCAGTAAAATAATGCGGCGCGTACGGCCCAGTCGAAGAACATCCCTAACCAGACGCCGACTACGCCCCATCCTAAAACGATCCCCAGGGTGTAACCTACCACAACGCGACAGCCCCACATGCCCAGCATAGATACCCACATTGCGAAACGGGCATCGCGTGCGCCCTTAAACCCAGCAGGTAATACCCAGGAGGCTGCCCATATCGGCATAAATGCCGCATTGAGCCAAATCAGAATGACTATGACCTCTTTTACGTCCTGATCCTGGGTATAAAACGAGGCCATTACGCCAGCAAAAGGGGCGGTTAGCCAGGCAATGGCAGTTAAACCAATGGTCGACAGCCAGAATACATGCCGTAACTGAATTTCGGCTTGGGCAATCTGGCCGTTTCCCAAACGCCTGCCGGTGATGATTGTCGACGCAGAGCCTAAAGCATTTCCCGGTAGGTTGATGAGCGCGGCGATAGAAAATGCAATGAAGTTTCCTGCAATTACGCTGGTGCCCATCCCTGAGACAAACATCTGCGTTAACAGTTTACCGCCATTAAACAGCACTGACTCGATGCTGGCTGGAATACCGATCCCCATCACCTCCCAGATAATGGCGAGGTTGAGTGGCTTAAAATAACTTTTGAAAGTGATACGTAACGCCGGATTAAAACCAATCATCAGTACCCAAATAATAGCGATCGCACCTATGTAGCGTGAAATGGTTAGTCCGAGTCCGGCCCCCACGAATCCCAGTCCTTGCCAGGAAAAAATCCCGTAGATCAGGATACTGCTGATGACGATATTCAGAATATTCATGCCGCCATTAATCAACAGCGGTATTTTGGTATTGCCCGCACCGCGTAGGGCACCACTACCGATTAACGCAATAGCTGCCGCCGGGTAGCTGAGCACAGTTAGCTCCAGATAGGTAAGTGCCAAAGCCTTAACGTCTGGCGTTGCTTCACCTGCGACAACGTCAATAATCTGTTGACCAAAATAGTGAATGACTGCAGCCAGTACGGTTGCAAAAATCGTCATGATCACCAGCGATTGTCTGGCAGCAGCTCTGGCCCTGCGCCGATCTCGTTTTCCCAGGCTAAAGGCGACTACCACCGTGGTACCCAGATCGATGGCGGCGAAAAATGCCATGATAACCATATTGAAACTGTCGGCGAGACCGACACCTGCCATCGCTTCTTTTCCCAACCAGCTCACCAGGAAGGTACTCAGGACACCCATTAACAGCACACAGGTGTTTTCCAGAAAAATAGGGACCGCAAGCGGAGTGATTTCGCGCCAAAAGAGAACTTTATAACTCTTGCGTTTGGCATACCAGGGCGTGCGGGAAGCGACCTGACGTAAGGCAGCGGAGACGTTCAAAGTGGACCTTAAAGAAGAAAGTTGAAACCTCATTTCAAATGATGAGGGAGAATCCAAAAAGCTGCAAAGTTTTTTCCATTTAAAATGTCTGCAAATGCAACAAACTGTCGAGAGAAGCATCAATTGAGCGTTATTCAGGAAAATGGGGTTTGACAAAAAAAATTTCGCCGCTAAGATTAGCCTCCACAACGATTCCTCTGTAGTTCAGTCGGTAGAACGGCGGACTGTTAATCCGTATGTCACTGGTTCGAGTCCAGTCAGAGGAGCCAAATTTAAAAAGCCTGCTTAGGAAACTAAGCGGGCTTTTTTGCCTTTGTTTGGCTGCCAGGCGCAGTTATCTGGCGAGCTGCTTTTTGAGTTGAGTTATACAGTGTTGTTTTTCCACACTGAGTACCGGCGATTAGCACGCCAGTTGATTGCTCCACGTAATCCCTCTCTATGGGAGAATCATTGAGATTCTCTATAACCACTAACATTCCATACGCATACAGATGATACGGCACAAATGAAGCATCGTTTCAGTACTATGCTTAAGCGATAGCATAGGGAAATGGTTATAAGAGCGGCGCTGACCAGGGTTTTTGCTTAAAAAATCGAGGGTTAAAGTTGAAAGAGCGTGAGTAACTCGCTCATACTCTATACTCGCAGTGTTACCCGGCGTAGCATGGCATAACGCTTGGGCTGTTAATGAAAAAGGAAAACGTCGTGGCAGAAGAAACTATATTCAGCAAAATTATCCGTCGTGAAATTCCATCGGATATCGTGTACCAGGATGAACTGGTCACAGCGTTTCGTGATATTTCCCCTCAGGCACCTACGCATATTCTGATCATCCCTAATATCCTGATCCCCACCGTCAACGATGTGACGGCAGAACATGAGCAGGCGCTGGGCCGAATGATTACCGTTGCGGCGAAAATCGCGGAGCAGGAAGGTATTGCTGCGGATGGATACCGTTTAATCATGAATACCAATCGTCACGGCGGCCAGGAGGTGTATCACATTCATATGCACCTGTTGGGTGGACGTGCGCTTGGTCCAATGCTCGCACATAAAGGTCTTTAAGCATGACCAGAGGATGCATTGCACTTTCACTGGGCTTGCTGTTGCTGGCAGGCTGTCGCTCACACCCCGAAATTCCGGTCAGTGATGAACAGTCTCTGGTGATGGAATCAACGATTCTGGCGGCGGGCATAACCGCAGAACAGCCCGTGTTAACAACATCTGATATTCAGGCCTCAGCATCCTCGCGACTCTATAACGAAAGACAAGAATCCGTCACCGTGCATTATCGGTTTTACTGGTATGACGCCAGAGGGTTGGAGATGCACCCTCTGGAAGCGCCACGCAGCGTGACTATCCCGGCTCATTCGTCTGTCACACTGTACGGCAGCGCCAATTATCTGGGGGCGCACAAGGTTAGACTTTATCTATATTTGTAAGGGGTGAATCTTGATGATCAAAATGAATCGCTACGCATTGCTTGCCGCGCTGGCGATGTTTCTTTCTGGGTGTGTGGCTCAACGTGAACCCGCGCCGGTAGAGGAAGTGAAGCCGGTACCGGAACAGCCCGCGCAGCCGCAACAGCCAGTACCAGTAGTACCAACGGTGCCAAGTATACCGCAGCAGCCGGGTCCGATCGAACACGAGGATCAAACGGCGCAGCCAACACCGCGCCAACGTCACTACGACTGGAACAGCGCAATGCAGCCGATGGTAGGTAAAATGCTGCAGGCCGATGGTGTCAAAGCGGGTGGTGTTCTGCTGGTTGATAGCGTGAATAATCGTACCAACGGCTCGTTGAACGCTGGCGAAGCGACTGAAACCTTACGTAACGCGCTGGCGAATAACGGCAAATTTACCCTGGTTTCCGCCCAACAACTGGCTGTCGCCAAGCAGCAGTTAGGTCTGTCGCCGAACGATAGCCTTGGAACGCGCAGCAAAGCGATTGGTATTGCCCGTAACGTTGGTGCGCAGTATGTGCTCTACTCCAGCGCATCTGGCAACGTCAATTCGCCGGCACTGCAAATGCAATTAATGCTGGTACAAACTGGCGAGATAATCTGGTCAGGTAAAGGTGCCGTTCAGCAACAATAACAGACTGACGCGCGATGAAGTGCTGTCGCGCTACTTTCCGCAGTATCATCCCGTCGTAGCCAGCCACCACGGCCTGAGCGGCGGGAGCTGCATTATCGAATATCAGACCCACCGTTTAGTGCTGCGCTGCCATCACGACCCCGACGCGCCGGAATCGCATTTTCTGCGCCAATATCATGCCTTAAAACACCTACCGGAAAATCTTGCGCCCCGACCTCGTTTTTATACGCGTGGCTGGATGGCAGTCGACTTTTTTCAGGGTAAGGTAGAATCCAGATTACCGGACGCCGACGAACTTGCTGACTTATTGTATTATCTGCATCAGCAACCCCGACTGGGCTGGCGAATCAGTCTGCTGCCGTTACTCGAACAGTACTGGCAGTGCGGTGATCCGGCGCGTCGTACACCACATTGGTTACGAGCGCTGAAGCGGCTAAGAAAAAGCGGCGAGCCCCGACCTTTGCGGCTGGGGCCGCTGCATATGGATGTCCACGGTGACAACATCGTGCGCGGGGCGTCAGGGTTGCGGCTGATTGACTGGGAATATGCCGGAGACGGCGATATCGCCCTCGAGCTGGCGGCGGTGTGGGTCAGTGATGAACTCCAGCACCAACAGCTGGTCAGCGCCTATGGCCGACGAGCACGCATTGAGCCAACCGTTTTGTGGCGACAGGTCAGGCGATGGCGACCCTGGGTAATCATGCTAAAAGCGGGGTGGTTTGAGTATCGCTGGCGACAAACCGGCGATCAACAATTTATCAGGCTGGCCGATGAAACCTGGCGGCAGCTAACAATGAAAGGATGAGGAGAGCAGTGTGGGCCCAGTAATGTTGGATGTCGAAGGGTATGAGCTGGACGCTGAAGAGCGAGAGATTCTGGCGCATCCGCTGGTAGGTGGGTTGATTCTCTTTACCCGAAATTATCATGACCCGGAACAGTTGCGTGAGTTAGTGCGTCAGATCCGTAGCGCGTCACGTAATCATTTGGTCGTGGCGGTTGATCAGGAAGGCGGACGCGTACAGCGTTTTCGCGAAGGTTTTACCCGCCTGCCTGCGGCGCAATCCTTTGCCGCGCTACACGGTCTGGAAGAGGGCGGCAAACTGGCTCAGGACGCGGGGTGGCTGATGGCCAGCGAAATGATCGCCATGGATATTGATATTAGCTTTGCACCGGTTCTGGACGTGGGACATATCAGCGCAGCGATTGGCGAGCGCTCTTATCATGCCGATCCGCTGAAAGCGTTGGCGATGGCGACCCGCTTCATTGACGGTATGCATGCCGCTGGCATGAAGACCACCGGTAAACACTTCCCCGGGCATGGAGCGGTGACGGCGGATTCGCACAAAGAAACGCCAACCGATCCACGTTCAGAAGCAGAGATTCGTGCGAAGGATATGTCCGTGTTCCGGGCGTTAATTACGGAAAACAAACTCGATGCCATTATGCCTGCGCACGTTATCTACAGCGATGTTGATCCGCGTCCGGCGAGTGGTTCGCCTCACTGGTTGAAGACGGTACTGCGTCAGGAGCTTGGCTTCGACGGCGTTATTTTCTCCGACGATCTGTCGATGGAGGGTGCGGCGATTATGGGAAGCTACGCCGAGCGTGGGCAGGCATCGCTGGATGCTGGTTGCGATATGATCCTGGTCTGCAATAATCGTAAGGGAGCGGTCAGTGTGTTAGATAATCTGTCGCCGATCAATGCAGAACGTGTTACACGTTTGTATCATAAAGGTTCATTTTCACGTCAGGAACTGATGGACTCGACACGCTGGAAGACGGTAAGCGCCCAGCTCAACCAGCTTCATGAGCGCTGGCAGGAAGAGAAAGCAGGTCATTAACGCACGTTTGGCGAGGATGCGATGATTATCTATTTACACGGTTTTGACTCTAATAGTCCGGGCAACCACGAGAAGGTGTTGCAGCTGCAATTTATCGACCCGGATGTCAGGCTGATTAGCTACAGTACACGGCATCCTAAACATGATATGCAGCATCTGCTGAAAGAAGTGGACAAAATGTTGCAGCTTAATGTGGACGACCGTCCGCTGATTTGTGGCGTCGGGCTGGGGGGATATTGGGCAGAACGTATTGGTTTTCTGTGTGATATTCGTCAGGTGGTATTTAATCCTAACCTGTTCCCATATGAGAATATGGAAGGGAAAATCGACAGACCTGAAGAGTATGCTGACATTGCGACAAAATGCGTGACCAATTTTCGTGAAAAGAACCGCGATCGCTGCCTGGTGATCCTCTCTCGCCATGATGAAGCTCTGAACAGTCAGCGCTCGTCAGAAGAGCTGCATCATTTTTATGAGATCGTCTGGGACGAAGAGCAGACGCATAAGTTTAAAAATATCTCCCCGCATTTGCAGCGCATTAAGGCGTTCAAGACGTTAGGTTAAGCCTGATGAGCGTCTAAAAAACCAGCTTTCGGGCTGGTTTTTTTTGTCCTTAACCTTCCGGTTGTCTATCTTTTCAGCATCAAAACTTGATGCACATCAATTTTGGTATGACCAATGCACCGTTCGTGTTATTCTCACTCTCGAAGGACATTTTCATTATCGTAACTTGTTGTTAATTAAAGGCTATGCCAATAACTTTTAATTAACAATTGGTTAATAAATTTGAGGGGGTCACGTTGACTACACCATTGAAAAGGATCGTGATTGTCGGCGGCGGTGCTGGCGGACTGGAAATGGCGACGCAGCTGGGTAAAAAGCTGGGGCGTAAGAAAAAGGCCAAAATTACGCTGGTGGACAGAAACCACAGCCATTTATGGAAACCGTTACTGCATGAAGTGGCGACCGGTTCTCTGGATGAAGGTGTTGATGCGCTGAGCTATCTGGCGCATGCCCGTAACCATGGCTTCCAGTTCCAGTTGGGCTCGGTGGTTGATATCGATCGCGAAGCGAAGACCATTACTATCGCTGAGCTGCGCGATGAGAAGGGCGATCTGCTGGTTCCTGAGCGTAAAGTGCCGTATGACACGCTGGTGATGGCGCTGGGCAGTACGTCCAACGATTTCAACACGCCGGGCGTCAAAGAGAACTGTATTTTCCTTGATAACCCGCATCAGGCGCGTCGTTTCCACCAGGAGATGCTGAATCTGTTCCTCAAGTATTCCGCGAATCTGGGCGTTAACGGTAAAGTGAATATTGCCATTGTCGGCGGCGGCGCGACGGGGGTTGAACTCTCCGCGGAACTGCACAATGCGGTTAAACAGCTGCA
The DNA here is from genome assembly GCF_018919505.1 of Citrobacter sp. S55_ASV_140. Taxonomy (NCBI): domain Bacteria; kingdom Pseudomonadati; phylum Pseudomonadota; class Gammaproteobacteria; order Enterobacterales; family Enterobacteriaceae; genus Citrobacter; species Citrobacter sp. S55_ASV_140. The sequence goes on along the minus strand of NZ_JAHLQZ010000003.1, from coordinate 73,337 downwards.
CAGTTATGGCTACAAAGGACTGACCAATGACGCGCTGAACGTTACGTTGGTTGAAGCCGGTGAGCGTATCCTGCCGGCATTGCCGCCGCGGATTTCCAGCGCCGCGCACAATGAATTAACCAAACTGGGCGTACGCGTACTGACGCAGACGATGGTTACCAGCGCTGACGAAGGCGGGTTGCATACCAAAGATGGCGAATACATTGAGGCTGACCTGATGGTGTGGGCCGCAGGGATCAAAGCGCCAGACTTTATGAAGGATATTGGCGGTCTGGAAACGAACCGGATTAACCAACTGGTGGTTGAGCCGACGCTGCAAAGCACACGCGATCCTGACGTGTATGCGATTGGCGACTGCGCTTCCTGCGCGCGTCCGGAAGGTGGATTTGTGCCGCCGCGCGCTCAGGCTGCGCACCAGATGGCGACCTGCGCGATGAACAATATCCTGGCGCAGATGAACGGCAAGCCGTTGAAAGCGTATCAGTACAAAGATCACGGTTCTCTGGTCTCGCTTTCTAACTTCTCTACCGTCGGTAGCCTGATGGGCAACCTCACGCGCGGTTCAATGATGGTAGAAGGCCGTATTGCGCGCTTTGTCTACATCTCACTGTATCGTATGCATCAGATTGCGCTGCATGGTTACTTCAAAACCGGCCTGATGATGCTGGTCGGCAGTATTAACCGGGTGATTCGTCCGCGTCTGAAACTGCATTAATATTGACCTCAGGCGTCGGACAATTTCACGCATCCGACGCCTTCCTTCAGAGTTCTCTGAATCATCTCGCTTTATCCCTGCCTTCCGCTATTTTCATCCGTAATCTGATTGGCATTCCTTACCTTCTGTTGCAAAGTTGTTGCTAATAGCAAAAAAGGAGGAAGTCCCGTGAATAAATCAATGTTGGCGGGTATAGGGATTGGCGTAGCTGCTGCGCTGGGTGTTGCAGCGGTGGCCAGTCTTAACGTTTTCGAGCGTGGCCCACAGTATGCACAAGTTGTCTCTGCAACACCGATTAAAGAATCGGTAAAAACGCCACGTCAGGAGTGTCGGAACGTGACGGTCACGCACCGCAAGCCGGTGCAAGATGAAAACCGTATCGCGGGTTCTGTGCTAGGTGCCGTAGCTGGCGGTGTTATCGGCCACCAGTTTGGTGGCGGACGCGGTAAAGATATTGCCACCGTGGCGGGGGCGTTAGGCGGCGGCTATGCCGGTAACCAGATCCAGGGTTCGATGCAAGAAAACGATACGTACACCACCACGCAGCAGCGCTGTAAAACGGTGTATGACAAATCAGAAAAAATGCTGGGCTACGACGTGACGTACAAAATTGGCGATCAGCAGGGGAAAATTCGTATGGATAAGGACCCCGGCGCGCAAATTCCGTTGGATAACAACGGACAGTTGGTACTGAATAACAAAGCGTAAAATAGCATTATCCTGAACATTAGCCCCCCATTCGCTCAGGCTGGGGGGCTTTTTTTATCAGAAGGTTAAGGCGTAGTTCAGACCAAAGGTACGACCCCGGCCCTTGTATTCATACAGTGACGGGCTGCCATAAGTTGGGCTGTACAGCAGTGGCGCACGTTGTCCCCATAGCGTGGTGTACTCTTCATTCAGCAGGTTTTCCACGCTGAAGGTCAGCTTACCTAACGGGAGCTGATAGCTGCCGATAAAGTCCATGGTGTTATAGCCGTCCAGCTTATTGCCGCTGGCGTCACTCAGATCAAATGTTTGCTGGCTCTGTACACGCAGCGACCACGGTTCAGGCGCCCAGCCGACCCATGCGGTTGCTTTAGATGGTGAAGCCAGAGTGACATCCCATTTCTGCCATTTACCGTTTTGTTTCACTTCGGATTTAATGACGTTGAAGTTGCCGCCCAGACTCCAGTCAGTATCGGCGATGAAATAATCTACCGCACCTTCCAGACCATAAATTCGACGATCGTCGGGCTGTACGTTTATGGTCATATCACTGCGGTTGATAACGATCGATTTATCCGAAGTGGAGTAATAAGCAGCCAGTTGCGTGCGCAGGTTATCGCCCGTGTAACGCCATCCCAGCTCGTACGAGTTAACTTTAATCCCTTCCAGGCGAGAATCCGCCACGTTGACGCTGCGCAGGAGCTGGTAATGATCGCCAACCAGGGAATAGGTGCCGTTACCGTAATATTTCCCCGGATCCGGAAGCTCAACGCCTTGAGAGAAATTAAACCAGGTTTGCTGGCGCTCAGTCAGGTGGGCGAGGATCCCGGCGTTAAACAGGAAGTTATCGTAATCGGTTTTACCGCCCGGGATGGTATCGGCGGAGTTTGCAAGGCCCGTCGCGATTCCCTGCTGTTGGGCATAGCCAACGAAATCATCAACCCTGTTTTCGGTCCATTGATAGCGTACGCCGCCACTGAGAGTGAAGATATCGTTTATGTCATAGCTGTTTTGCAGGAAAGGCGCGAAGTTGGTGATGCTGTAACCAGGATAACGCCCGGTAGTATAAGCGGTACGGTTGTCCATGCCACCGGAGGGCAGAGAGTAAGCCAGATCGAAGAATTTCTGATTGGAATCGAAGGTTTCATGATCCGCATCGATACCCCACGTCAGTTCCCAGTCATCCATCACCTGGCTGTTGAGGGTAATTTTGGCACCGAACTGGTCGGTATCCTGCTGTGAGGCGGAGAAACTGGTGACCTTGCCTTTGCTCAGCGTAGGGAAGGGGTAGAATTTTAGCGATTCGTCGCGGTAATAGATTTGACTGACCAGGTTCTGACCAAAGAAGTCTGCATCGGAATACTGCAGACTGATCAGATGGCGCTCGGTGCCGGGAATACGATCGGAGTTCAGTCCGCTGCTGGTATAAGCTTTACCGTTTCCGGTCACGGCGGACATGTTCTCGCCGAGATCCAGCCCGTAATCTTCATCCCCCTGACTCTTGTAGTACTGGGTAACCAGTTGTAATTGACGGTTATCATCCAGCTCAATCGTCCCGGTGCCCATCACGTCCAGACGATCGGAATGCTGCAGGCCGGTTTGGGTGTTATCCAGCAGCAGAGCATCGTGGTTGCCGTCATACCAACCGCCAAACCGTTGATACGCGACGGACATACGACCGGATGCACGATCGGTTCCTCCACTCACCGCGGCGGCGACGCGTTCGTCATGATCGTTACTGTTATTAAACCCGCTTTTACTGCCCAGTTCGAGTTCGACTTCACGCTCAGGCTGACCTTTTTTGGTGACGATGTTGATCAAACCGCCGGTACTTCCTCCGCCATACAAGGATGTTGCGCCTGAGATGACTTCAATATGAGCAATGTTAAACGGGTCAATGGAGTCAAGTTGACGGCTGTCGGTACGGGAGGAATTCAGACGGACACCGTCTATCAATACTACGATGGCGCGACCGCGCATGTTCATGCCGTAATTGGTTCGTCCCTGGCTGCTGACATCAATTCCGGGGATTAACTGAGCAAGAACATCCTTGAACTCTTTACCACCCTGAACTTGCTGTTCAATTTCGCTTCCTTCAATAACCCAGGTCGTTTGCGCCATTTCTGCCACGGTGCGTTGGCTGCGGTTAGCGCTGACGATGAGATTCTCTTCCTCCGCTGCGATAGCCGGTAGGGTTAAGGATAATAAGAGCGGATTGAGCACCCAGAGACGCTTATGCATTTGTATTCCTTTTAAAAAAGTCGGTCTGTTTTTGTTATTGCGGTAGAGAAACCGATAGTTACATTGGGAAACAGGTGTTAAAACAAATGCGAATATTGCTGATAATAATTGTCGTTATCAATACATTTTTTAAAAAAGATCTGCTAATGCGATGAAAACAATAAGGAATGAAGGGTTATTGGTACAAAAAACCGAGGGCTTTTAGCCCCCGGCGGTGTCATCTGTTCGTGGAAGAGAGAGGAAAGGATTAAGCTTTGATGAGTTCGGGCCACAGCCGTAGGGTGGTGTGTGCGATCTGCATCAGTTTCTCAAATGATGCGCCTTCACGGGCGCTAATCGACATACCCTGTAAAATGCAGTTCAGGTATTCGGCCAGCTTTTGCACGTCGCAGTGGGCCGGAATTTCGTCACGCTGCTGGCGCTGACGAAGGAACTGGGTAAGCGTCTGTTCCTGCATCGCATGGCGTGATTTCACCGTGTGGGCGATCTCGCGGGAAGAGGCCGCCAGCGTCGCGGACGTATTAATCATAAAACATCCTGCCGGAGTATCTTTACTGGTAAAGCAGGTCGCTATGGCGGTGAAATAGTCTTCCAGTGCTGACTGAAGGCTTTTTTCTTCGCAAAACAGCTGAGCTTCGTGTTTCGCCGCGAAGCGAGTTATATAGCGGTCCAGCACGGCACGAAACAACCCTTCCTTGTTGGTAAACTCCGCATACAGCGTGGGCGCTTTCGCACCCGTTGCTTCCACGAGATCGGCGAGCGATGTCGCTTCATATCCGTGCTGCCAGAAGAGTGTCATGGCCTTATCAAGCGCGGCTTCCCTGTCGAACACTTTTGGTCGGCCACGGCTTTTTTTTGCACAACCTGTCGTTTCAGTTGTCATGGCGCCGATGTACCTTTGTTGGGTTTATTGAATAATCATTATAAAAATATTCCCCCCCACACTCCAGCGGATTAGCGATAAAAATAATTTATAGCTATTAGCATGAAAAATAAGGTCTTTATCTTTTATATAACGATCATTATAAAAAAATGTTGACGTGTGACATGGATCACATCTATGATTTACCTATCGATCGTTAAGTTAATCATTACGACACCCATTCATCTGCAAAAGGTCACTATTATGAAAAACGTAAAAACTCTGTTTGTTGCTGCTGTTCTTAGCTCACTGTCATTTGCCAGCTTCGCCGCTGTTGAAGTTCAGGCCACGCCTGCAGGTCAACAGAAAGTTGGTACTATCTCTGCAAATGCGGGGACGAACTTAGGTTCTCTGGAAGATCAACTGGCGCAGAAAGCGGATGAGATGGGCGCGAAGTCTTTCCGTATTACTTCCGTTACCGGTCCTAACACCCTTCACGGGACTGCCGTTATCTACAAATAAGATTTAACCCATCGCAATGCCACTGCGAGTTAAATAAAAAACCCCCGCGGAATAAAATCCAGCGGGGGTTTTTTTATGGGTAATGTTTACATCGGTTGTTGAGCCACGTCGTGATGACGGGTGACATCGACTGGCATGCCTGAGCGAATCTCCATCGCATGTTCCATGACGGCAGGATCCGTTTGCGCCGCATTCTTAAAGGTCTGCATTGCGGCGTTCAACACGATCGGCAGCAGTTGCGGGTCATCATTGATCTTTTCTGACAGCGGCTGGTGCACTTCCACCAGTCGCATGCCGTTAGGTTCGACCGAGGCTTTGATCGGCGTGTTAATGATATTGACTTTGGTTCCTGGCTTCACTTGACGGAACAGGGTTTCAATATCACCGTCGCGCAGACGAATACAGCCGGAACTGACACGCATACCGATACCAAAGTCAGCATTGGTGCCGTGCAGCAGATAAACACCGCCGTATGCGGCTAAGCGAATTGCGTGATGGCCCATCGGGTTATCTGGCCCGGCAGGGACAACGGCAGGAAGATCGATGCCGTTTGCTTTATAGCGCGCGCGGATATTTGCCGTAGGCGTCCAGGTGGGATTAGCGCGTTTATCGGAAATGGTGGTTACCATGGTGGGCGTCAGCGTATCACCACCTAACTGGCCAATGCCAATAGGATATACGGTCACCGAATTTGTCCCCGGCTGGTAATAATAAAGACGCAATTCGGCGAGGTTGATGACAATACCTTCGCGCGGTGCATCCGGTAACAGGGTTTGCAATGGGATAGTCAAAACGCTGCCAGGACGAGGCACGAAAGGATCAACGCCGGGGTTGGCCTGCAGCAGCGCTAAAAAGCCGACGTTGTATTTTTTCGCAATAGCTTCGAGAGAACCGCCATTGTCTTCGACAACGTGAACGGTATTCTGTCCCACCAGACGGCTTCCCGGCGGCGGCAGCGGCCAGGTGTTTGCCTGAGCCGGAAGTGCTAACGCGAAGGTCGCTGCAAGCGTAAAAAAGGCTAACCAGCGAGAGAGTCGATTATTGTTTAACATCACCATAAATCCATTGTTTTTACGTGGTTTTTATTATGTAAAAGTAAACAGGAATTATGGCCGTTTGCTGTGTCGGGAAGTGCAGGGAAGTGCAAAGAGTTTGTAAATTCACCGGCCGGGAGCGTTATGTGCGCTCCCGGCCTGCTCACTATGCTACGGCGTTTTCTTCAAGTTGGCGCATAAACTGGCGTACCCAGTCGATTCGCGTTTTACGCTCGCCCAGATCCTGCATAAATTTCAGCCGGGTTGGACCGTCCAGACGGAAGTGCTGCGGCTGTTTTTGCAGTAAACCAATCAGCCACACCGGGTTAACGTGGTTTTTCTCTGCAAACTCAATCGTGCCGCCTTTTTCATTGCCTTCAAGCTTTCTGATGCCCAGTTTCTGCGCCTGTTGGCGTAACCGGGCAATATCCAGCAACGTACGGGCCGGATCGGGCAGCAGACCAAAACGGTCTATCAGCTCGACCTTAATTTCTTCCAACTCGTTTTCGCCTTTCGCACTGGCAATACGTTTGTAGAACGACAGTCGCGTGTTGACATCGGGAATATAGTCATCCGGCAGCAGTGACGGCATGCGCAGTTCAACTTCGGTTTGCTGGCTGGTGAGATCTTCCAGCGACGGTTCGCGTCCCTCTTTGAGCGCATCGACAGCATTTTCCAGCAGCTCCATATACAGCGAGAAGCCGATGCTTTCCATGGAACCACTCTGATCTTCACCCAGCAGTTCCCCGGCGCCGCGAATTTCAAGGTCGTGGGTCGCCAGCGCAAAGCCAGCGCCCAAATCTTCCAGCGAGGCGATGGCTTCCAGGCGCTTTTGCGCGTCGGTGGTCATCGCTTTTGGATGCGGCGTCAGCAGCCAGGCGTACGCCTGATGGTGTGAACGTCCCACACGGCCGCGCAACTGGTGTAATTGCGCCAAACCAAAGTGATCGGCGCGTTCGATGATAATGGTGTTGGCGGTCGGGATGTCGATCCCGGTTTCGATAATAGTGGTACATACCAGAACGTTAAAGCGCTGATGGTGGAAATCGTTCATCACGCGTTCCAGTTCGCGCTCGCGCATTTGACCATGGCCGATACCAATACGCGCTTCCGGCACCAGTTCCGCTAATCTGTCAGCGGTTTTCTGGATATTTTCGACGTCGTTAAACAGATAATAAACTTGCCCCCCGCGCAGAACTTCACGCAGGATAGCCTCGCGAACCACCAGATTGTCATATTCACGCACAAAGGTTTTCACCGCCAGACGACGGGCAGGAGGCGTGGCGATGATCGACAGATCGCGCATGCCGCTCATCGCCATATTGAGCGTACGCGGAATAGGCGTTGCCGTCAGCGTCAGGATATCGACATCCGCGCGCATTGCTTTGATGCGCTCTTTATGACGAACGCCAAAACGGTGCTCTTCATCGACAATCAACAGACCCAGATCTTTTAGCTTCACGTCCGCTTGCAGCAGTTTGTGGGTGCCGATGAGAATATCGATTTTCCCTTCGGCCACCTGCTCCAGAATCTGCGCTTGCTCTTTGGCGCTACGGAAACGGGACAGCATTTCAATACGTACCGGCCAGTTGGCAAAGCGATCACGGAAGTTGTCGAAGTGCTGCTGAGCGAGCAGGGTAGTCGGAACCAGCACGGCCACCTGCTTGTGGTTCTCTACGGCGAGGAAGGCGGCGCGCATCGCGACTTCGGTTTTACCAAAGCCGACGTCGCCACACACCAGGCGGTCCATGGCCAGCGGCTGGCACATATCGCTGAGCACCGCGTTGATCGCCTGCGCCTGATCGGGCGTAGTTTCAAACGGGAAACTGTCGCAAAACAGTTGGTACTGCTCACGATCATGCTTAAAGGCAAAGCCCTCTTTCGCCGCACGCTGAGCATAGATATCCAATAGTTCTGCCGCGACATCGCGCACCTTCTCAGCGGCTTTCTGACGGGCGCGAGACCAGGCATCGCCACCCAGTTTATGTAGCGGCGCATTTTCTTCCGCGCCGCCAGCGTAACGGCTGATCAGGTGCAACGATGACACAGGCACGTACAGTTTGGCGTCGTTGGCGTAGGTGAGCATCAGGTACTCGCCGGTGATACCGCCCGCTTCCAGCGTGGTCATCCCGGCATAACGGCCAACGCCGTGCTCCAGGTGCACCACCGGTTGACCGGGATGCAGTTCGGCGAGGTTACGAATTAACGTATCAGGATTGATGGTGCGACGAGAATCCTGGCGGCGGCGCGCCACGCGCTCCCCGAGCAGATCGCTTTCGCAAATCAGCGCCAGGTTGCGTTTGCTATCAATGAAGCCGTGTTCAGCTGCGCCAATCATCAGATAGCGACCATTGTCGACGGCTTCGTCGAGACGCAATATGCGCTTCGGCGCGATTTTGATACGGGCGAGCAGTTCGCCAAGCGCTTCGCGGCGACCTTCGCTTTCAACGGAGAAAATCACCGGACCGGTGAAGCCTTCAAGGAATTTACGTAACGCATCTAACGGCGCTTTTTGCTGCGCCTGAACCGCGATATCTGGCAACTTCTGGAAGCCGAGGTTAGTATTCGCGGCTTTGTTCGCCAGAGTCTCAGTTTTCAGTTGAACACGGGGCCAGCGTTTAAGTTCGGAGAACAGCTCATCTACGCGCAGCCACAGCGAATGTGGCGGCAGAAGCGGGCGCATCGGATCAACACCCCGGTTCTCAAAACGCGACAGGGTATCAGCCTGGAAGCGCTCCGCACTGGTCTCTATATCGCCGGTATTGACCAATAACGTATTGGCGGGGAAATAGCTGAACAGGGGGGGCAGCGGCTCGCTGAAAAACAATGGCTGCCAGTATTCGATCCCGGCAGGTAACGTGCCTTTGCTGACCTGCTGGTAAATATGTTCGGCGTCGCGTTTAACTTCAAAGGTATCGCGCCACTGGCTGCGGAACAGCTCAATCGCCGTTTTATCGGTCGGGAATTCATGCGCGGGCAGCAAATTAATGGCGTCGACTTCTTCCAGTGTGCGCTGGGTGTCGGTATCAAACAGACGCAGGCTGTCGATTTCGTCATCAAAGAAATCCAGTCGATAAGGTAATTCGCTGCCCATGGGGAACAGATCCAACAACGCGCCGCGCGTGGCGTATTCGCCGTGCTCCATCACCTGATCAACATGGCGGTAGCCCGCGCTGTCCAGTTGTTCGCGCAGGGCGTCGCGCGAAAGCCGCTGACCTTTTTTCATCACCAGCGCATGACCATGCAGATAGCTGTGCGGACAGACGCGCTGCATCAGCGTGTTCACTGGCACAATCAGTACACCGCGCTGCATCGCGGGGAGTTGATACAGCGTGGAAAGCCGCGAGGAGATAATCTCCTGATGAGGGGAAAAGCTATCGTAGGGCAGCGTTTCCCAGTCCGCCAGGTTCATTACCATCTGGTCGGTAAACTGACGAATTTCATCATGCAGTCGCAGGGCATTTTGCATGTCCGGCGCGATCAGTACGACAGGACCCGCATGACGTTCAGCAATTTCAGCGACCAGCGTCGCGCAAGCTGCGCCGGTCAGTTCGCCTAACTGGCGCTGGTCAGAAGCGCTGGCCGGGAGCGTGTAACGATGTTGTTCAGGCATTCGGTTGTCAGGATCTCGTTTAGATATACATCTGATAAGCAATGTTCTTTATTATCCGTGATCGTTTCTCATAAGCAAATTGATTCGCCCCCTGATGGGGGCAAAAAGCGCGTTGAAATTAGCGCGAGGCCGTCGATAAAGACGGTGGAGAAAAGAGCAAGTCGGCAACGGTTTTTTGCGAAATCTTACGCACCAGCAAGCCAAACAGAGTGCACAACAGCAGGCAGGCGAAGGGATAAACCAGCAGCAGGAGCAACTCGCCGTACGCAGGCCAGGCGGCATGATTGATTTTGGGGATTAGCGTTAAGCTGAACAGCTCAACCAAAATACGGTGGGTGGTATAGATGGCGATAGTATTGGATCCAATCACGCTTAACGGGCTGGATGCGCGCATACCAAAGCGCTGCTCGAACTGATAAAACAGCTTCATGATTAGTACAATAGACAGGAGGGAAAGCAGTAGCGAAATATTTGCCAGCCACGCGACCACGGCGGCGACTACGCTAACCATAAATATGAGCGTATGGCGGCGCAGAGGAACCTCTTTGATCCATACCATCAGCGTTGCGCCAAACCAGGCGCCGAGGCTGTACCAGGGCAGGTTGCGAATCACGCTGTTCATTCCCCACCACGGCGTGGGGAAAAAATTGATCGCCACGCTCAGCACGACAAACAGCGCCAACAGCGGTAATGCCCAGCGGTTGAACATCTTACACAGCACAAAATAGACAATCAGCGCATACAGATACCACAAGCTGGTGCTGGCGGTCAGCATCCCGTGGGTAAAGCCAGCGATTGAACCGGCATACGCGGCGTTGGCGGCATGACTCAGATCGCGTTGCGGAGCCAACCAGTCATTGAGCGAGACTAACGCCAGCCATTGCACGACTCCCCATAGCACCAGTACCCAGGCAATACTCCAGATCCGTTTATCCACACAGGTTGTCCAGGGAACGCTATCGATGTAGCGGCGGATCAAATAGCCTGAAATAAAGAAAAATACCGGCATACGAAACGGCGCCAGGTACAGATTGAGGTAAATCCAGCATTTGCTCAGCATCTCTGAAAGCGGATACTGAAAGGTGGTGAGGTGTGGGTAAAACGTAATGACTGAGTGATATATTACCACCAGACAAATGCATAACCCTTTGATTTGATTAATCCATAATTCTTTTTTATTCATTGAGACAGCGTACCCATGTTGTTTGCTATAGCCTGCCATCCTGCGCAACCCGCTGTACGCTGTAATGCGTAACTGTCTGCATTTTGTTTTTTTTAGGATAAAGATCAGGGACCCGGACTGAAGGGGGAGGGGTAACTACAGCGGATTGATTTATCTATCCTTTTAGGAATAGTGCTGACGAACACTTACGGTTCAGTCATTTACCCATTCCGCTTTCGCTTATATACTCGTGACTTTGCTAACAGCAACCAGACGGATTTCATGTACCAACCTGTCGCTCTATTCATCGGCCTGCGTTATATGCGCGGGCGTGCAGCAGATCGCTTCGGTCGCTTCGTTTCCTGGCTCTCCACCATCGGCATTACTCTCGGGGTAATGGCGCTGGTCACAGTATTGTCAGTGATGAACGGTTTCGAGCGCGAGCTGCAAAACAATATCCTTGGCCTGATGCCCCAGGCTGTTCTCTCGTCTGAACAGGGTTCCCTAAACCCGCAGCAATTGCCGGAAAAAGCGGTGGTGTTGAACGGCGTCAACCGCGTTGCACCCATAACAACGGGTGATGTGGTGCTGCAAAGTGCGCGTAGCGTGGCGGTTGGCGTAATGCTGGGTATCGACCCGGCGCAAAAAGATCCGCTCACGCCGTATCTGGTCAATGTGAAGCAAACAGATCTGCAACCGGGTAAGTATAATGTCATCCTCGGTGAGCAGCTTGCCGGGCAGTTGGGCGTTAACCGTGGCGATCAAATTCGCGTAATGGTGCCGTCCGCCAGTCAGTTTACGCCGATGGGGCGTCTGCCTAGCCAGCGTCTGTTTACGGTGATCGGCACCTTTGCTGCTAACAGCGAAGTCGACGGCTACCAGATGCTGACCAACATTCAGGATGCGTCACGCCTGATGCGCTACCCGGTGGGTAATATCACTGGCTGGCGTTTGTGGTTGAACGAGCCGTTAAAGGTTGACACGTTGAGCCAGCAAACGCTGCCGCAAGGTACCAAATGGCAGGACTGGCGCGAGCGTAAAGGTGAATTATTCCAGGCCGTGCGCATGGAGAAAAACATGATGGGGCTGCTGCTCAGTCTGATCGTGGCGGTGGCGGCTTTTAATATTATTACCTCGCTGGGTCTGATGGTAATGGAGAAGCAAGGGGAAGTGGCGATTCTACAAACTCAGGGGCTAACGCCGCGGCAGATAATGATGGTGTTTATGGTTCAGGGGGCCAGTGCCGGGATTATCGGCGCGCTGCTGGGCGCAGGGCTGGGCGCATTGCTCGCCAGTCAACTGAACAACCTGATGCCCATTATCGGCGTGCTTCTGGATGGCGCTGCGCTGCCGGTCGCCATCGAGCCGCTGCAGGTTATCGTCATTGCGCTGGTGGCGATGGCCGTCGCGCTGCTGTCTACGCTTTATCCTTCCTGGCGCGCTGCCGCCACTCAACCCGCTGAGGCTTTACGTTATGAATAAGATCCTGTTGCAATGCGACAACCTGTGCAAACGCTATCAGGAAGGCTCAGTGCAGACCGATGTCCTGCACGATGTCAGTTTTTGCGTTGGCGAAGGCGAGATGATGGCGATTGTCGGCAGCTCCGGCTCCGGTAAGAGTACGCTGCTCCATCTGTTAGGTGGGCTGGATACGCCAACTTCCGGCGACGTCATTTTTAACGGTCAGCCGATGAGCAAACTCTCGTCTGCGGCGAAGGCGGAACTGCGCAATCAGAAGCTGGGCTTTATTTACCAGTTCCACCATCTGCTGCCGGACTTTACCGCGCTGGAAAACGTGGCGATGCCGCTGCTGATTGGCAAGAAAAAACCGGCTGAAATCACCGCGCGCGCGCGCGATATGCTGAAAGCGGTAGGGCTGGACCATCGTGCCAGCCATCGCCCGTCTGAACTGTCGGGCGGCGAGCGTCAGCGCGTGGCCATTGCCCGTGCGCTGGTGAATAACCCTCGTCTGGTGCTGGCGGATGAACCAACGGGTAACCTTGATGCGCGCAACGCGGACAGCATTTTCGAGCTTCTGGGGGAGCTTAACCGCTCTCAGGGCACGGCATTTCTGGTGGTGACGCACGATCTGCAGTTGGCGAAGCGCATGAGCCGCCAGCTTGAAATGCGCGATGGTCGCCTGACGGCTGAACTGAGCCTGATGGGAGCAGAGTAATGGCTTCGCCTTTATCGTTATTGATTGGCCTGCGTTTTAGCCGAGGTCGGCGGCGCGGCGGTATGGTCTCGCTGATTTCGGTGATTTCTACCGTTGGCATCGCGTTGGGTGTGGCGGTGTTGATCGTCGGGTTAAGCGCCATGAATGGCTTTGAGCGTGAGTTGAACAACCGTATTCTGGCCGTGGTCCCGCACGGTGAAATTGAGGCCGTCAACCAACCGTGGAACAACTGGCAGGAAGCGCTCGATAAAGTACAGAAAGTGCCTGGTATTGTCGCCGCAGCGCCCTATATCAACTTTACCGGGCTGGTGGAGAGTGGGGCGAATCTACGCGCGGTGCAGGTGAAGGGCGTTGACCCGAAACAGGAGCAGCGTTTAAGCGCGCTGCCATCGTTCGTGCAGAACCACGCCTGGGATAATTTCAAAGCCGGTGAGCAGCAAATCATCATTGGTAAGGGGATTGCCGATGCGCTGAAGGTGAAGCAGGGCGACTGGGTATCGATTATGATCCCTAACGCCAGTGCGGACCATAAGTTACAGCAGCCTAAACGCGTGCGTTTGCACGTGACGGGCATTTTGCAGCTGAGCGGTCAGCTCGATCACAGCTTTGCCATGATCCCCATGGAAGACGCGCAGCAATACCTGGATATGGGATCCAGCGTTTCTGGGATCGCGCTAAAAGTTAGCGACGTCTTTAACGCCAATAAACTGGTACGTGACGCGGGTGAAGTCACCAATAACTATGTTTATATTAAGAGCTGGATTGGCACCTACGGCTATATGTACCGCGATATCCAGATGATCCGCGCCATCATGTATCTGGCGATGGTGCTGGTGATTGGCGTGGCCTGTTTTAATATCGTTTCCACGTTAGTGATGGCGGTAAAAGACAAAAGCGGTGATATTGCGGTATTAAGAACCCTGGGGGCTAAAGATGGTTTGATCCGTGCCATTTTTGTCTGGTACGGCCTGCTGGCGGGTTTGTTCGGTAGTCTGATAGGCGTCGTCATCGGGGTGGTTGTCTCGCTGCAGTTGACGCCAATCATCAACGGCATCGAGGCGCTTATCGGCCATCAGTTCCTGTCTGGCGATATCTATTTCATTGACTTCCTGCCATCGGAATTACACTGGCTGGATGTGATCTACGTGCTGGTGACAGCATTAGTGCTGAGTCTTTTGGCGAGTTGGTATCCGGCGCGTCGCGCCAGCAATATTGATCCTGCGAGAGTACTTAGCGGCCAATAACAATAAGAAGGAGCGGTGATGTATTACGGATTTGACATCGGCGGGACCAAAATTGCGCTGGGAGTATTTGATAACCAACGCCGTTTGCAATGGGAAACACGCGTCCCTACGCCTCGCGACAGCTATGAAGCTTTCCTTAATGCGGTCTGCAATCTGGTAATGGAAGCGGACCAGCGATTCGGCGTCAAAGGTTCGGTGGGTATCGGCATTCCTGGCATGCCGGAAACAGAAGACGGTACGCTGTACGCGGCCAATGTGCCTGCCGCCAGTGGTAAACCGCTCCGTGCAGATCTCAGTGCCCGCCTTGACCGCGATGTTCGCCTGGACAACGATGCCAACTGTTTTGCTCTCTCTGAGGCCTGGGACGACGAGTTCACTCAGTATCCGCTGGTTATGGGGTTAATCCTCGGCACCGGTGTCGGCGGTGGACTGGTGCTCAACGGTAAATCTATCACCGGACGCAGCTATATCACCGGTGAGTTTGGTCATATTCGTTTGCCTGTCGATGCGCTGACGCTGATGGGATTTGATTTCCCACTGCGCCGCTGCGGATGCGGCCAATTGGGCTGTATTGAAAGCTATCTCTCCGGTGGTGGATTTGCGTGGTTGTATCAGCATTACTACCATCAACCGCTGGATGCCCGTGAAATTATCGCGCTGTGGGAGCAGGGGGATGAGCAAGCGCGCGCCCATGTTGAACGTTATCTGGATTTACTGGCAGTCTGTTTGGGGAATATCCTGACCATCGTTGATCCTGATTTAGTGGTGATTGGTGGTGGTTTGTCGAATTTTTCCGCTATTACGACGCAACTGGCGGACAGATTGCCACGCCATCTGCTGCCGGTTGCCCGAGTGCCGCGTATTGAGCAGGCGCGGCACGGTGATGCGGGCGGAATGCGCGGGGCCGCTTTTTTACATCTTACCGATTAATACAAAGAGGTTGTTATGCTGTCGCGTCGGAGTCATCGGTTAAGCCGCTTTCGTAAAAATAAACGCCATTTGCGCGATCGCCTGCGTCAACGAATCTTTTTCAGAGACAGAGTGGTGCCTGAATTGATGGAAAAACCAAGAGTGCTGGTACTGACGGGAGCGGGGATTTCTGCCGAGTCAGGTATTCGAACCTTCCGCGCGACGGATGGTCTTTGGGAAGAACATCGGGTCGAAGACGTTGCGACCCCGGAAGGGTTTAGTCGCAACCCGGAACTGGTTCAGTCGTTTTATAACGCCCGTCGTCATCAATTGCAGCAACCAGAAATCCAGCCCAACGCGGCGCATATCGCGCTGGCAAAACTTGAAGCCGAGCTGGGTGACCGTTTTTTACTGGTGACGCAGAATATTGATAACCTGCATGAACGCGCGGGCAGCCAGAACGTCATCCATATGCACGGCGAACTGCTCAAGGTTCGCTGTTCGCAAAGCGGACAGATTCTGGAGTGGACGGGCGATGTGACCGCGGAAGACAAATGCCATTGCTGCCAGTTCCCGGCTCCGCTGCGACCGCACGTCGTGTGGTTTGGCGAAATGCCGCTGGGAATGGATGAAATTTATATGGCGCTGGCAATGGCGGATGTGTTTATTGCCATTGGCACATCAGGCCATGTTTACCCGGCCGCGGGTTTTGTGCATGAGGCGCGGCTGCATGGAGCGCATACGGTAGAGTTAAATCTCGAGCCGAGCCAGGTGGGAAGTGAATTCGAAGAGAAGCATTACGGTCCGGCAAGCCAGGTGGTGCCTGAGTTTGTTGAGAAGTTATTAAAAGGGCTGTGATTTTTTTTGCCGGATGGCGGCAAATGCCTTATCCGGCCTACGCTTCGCATTGATGTAGGCCCGATAAGCGTAGCGCCATCGGGCATTGATGATGCGCCGGATGGCGACGCTGGCGCGTCTTATCCGGCCTACGGGACGGCAATTAGCGTCCTGCTTTCAGCTTCTGATAATACTCTTCATAAATGGCGCTGGCGGAGCCGACGTCATTTTGCCATTCCCCTTTATTGATGGTTTCAGCATCAGGGTAGAGCGTTTTATCGTTTGCCACTTCCGGGCTCAGCAGCTTACGTGCCGCCAGGTTTGGCGTTGGATAACCGATAGTTTCTGCGACTTCTTTCGCCACGTCCGGGCGCAGCAGGAAGTTAATCAGCTTCAGCGCACCTTCTTTGTTTTTCGCATTAGCCGGAATAGACAGACTGTCCATCCAGAAAATACCCCCTTCCTTCGGCCACACCACCTCCAGCGGCGTACCCGCCTGGCGCGCGACATATGCGGAGCCGTTCCACACCATCCCCAGATTGACTTCGCCTTCCATATACGGGTTGGCCGGGTTGTCAGAGTTAAATGCCGCGACGTTAGGCATCAGCTTCTTCAACTCGTTATAGGCGGCTTCAATCTCTTTTGGATCGGTGGTATTGCCGGAATACCCCAGCTTGCGCAGCGCCATCTGGAAGACTTCACGCGCGTCATCGGTTAACAACAGGCTACCTTTGTACTCCGGTTTCCACAGGTCGGCCCAACTGGTTACGGTTTTCGGGTCGATGGCATCGCTGTTAACGCCAATGGCCGTCGCACCCCAGATATACGGAATGGAGTAGTCATTGTTGGGGTCAAACGGCTTGTTGAGCATTTCCGGATCGAGGTTGTGAAAATTGGTCAACGTCGACTTGTCGATCTTCTGGATCATGCCTTCTTTACGCATTTTATCGACGTAATAGGTAGACGGAACCACCAGATCGTACGCACCGTCTTTATAGGTTTTGAGCTTGGCGTACATGGTTTCATTCGACTCATAGGTCGAATAGATAACCTTAATGCCGGTCTCTTTGGTGAACTGCTCCAGCAGTCCTGGCGGCACATACTCAGTCCAGTTATAGAAATAGAGCGTGTTGTTGTCATTCGCGTGAGCGGCGCTCATGCCCAGTGCCAGAGCACCCGCCGCGAGCAGGTGGCGTGACCATTTTTTCATCATTTAACGTCCCCTGAATTAAGGGCCTTAGCGGCCCTTGGTTTTATCACGTGCAATAAGCTGGCTGGCGATCACCATAACCAGCGACAGAACCAACAAAATGGTCGCCAGCGCGTTCACCTCGGGTGATACGCCGACTTTTACCATTGAGTAGATTTTTAAGGGCAAAATTTCATAACCCGGTCCGGTGACGAAGGATGAAACAACGACGTCATCCATCGACAGCGTAAAGCTTAGCAACCAGCCTGCGGCCACCGCAGGCATTGCCAGCGGCAGAATGATCTTGCGCAGGATAGTCACTTCACTGGCGCCCAAATCTTTTGCCGCTTCCAGCATTCGCACATCAAAGCCTTTCAGGCGTGAATAGACCGTCACCACCACAAAAGGCAGACAGAAGGTAATATGCGAAAACAGCAGCGACCAGAAGCCGAGCTGAATGCCAATTAACATAAACAGAACCAGCAGCGAAATCGCCATTACGATATCGGGCGACATCATCACCACAAACAGCATGCCGCTGACAAAGGGTTTCCCGCGAAAACGGTAGCGATAAAGCGCGACCGCGGTGAGTGAACCGATCAGCGTGGCAAACGTTGCGGAGAGTACTGCCATCGTCAGGGAGTGTTGCGCCGCCTGCAGCAGGCTGTCGTTGTTCACCAGCAGACCGTACCACTTAGTAGTAAAACCTTGCCAGTTGATGCCAAAGCGCGAGCTGTTAAAGGAGTTCACAATCAAAATAATGATTGGAATATACAGATACGCGTAGATAGCGGTCATAAAACCGCCACGAAGCAGTCGACCGATCATTCGAGTTCTACCTTCTTGTTCAGCAAGCGCGAGGCGCGCCAGTAGACCAGCAGCATCAGCCCCATCACGATAGTCAGCGTTATGCTGGTAGCTGCGCCAAACGGCCAGTCGCGAATGTTCAGGAACTGCACTTTAATCACGTTACCAATCAACAGGTTTTTCGCCCCGCCCATTAAATCGGAAACGTAAAACAGCCCCATTGCCGGCAGCATAACCAGCAGACATCCGGCGATAATTCCCGGCATCGTCAGCGGAATAATGATGCGGGTAAAGGTCTGAAGTTTGCTGGCGCCTAAATCGCGTGCGGCTTCCAGCAGCGGTTTATCGAGCTTCTCAATGCTGGAGTAGAGCGGCATCACCATAAACGGTAGCAGGATGTACACCAGGCCGATAATCACCGCGCTGGGGGTAAACATGATGCGAATGGGGGTATCAATAATGCCGAGCCACAACAGAAACTCGTTGAGATAGCCTTTGGTACTGAGGAAAATTTTGAGTCCGTAGATGCGAATAAGCGAGTTGGTCCAGAACGGAACAATCAGCAGGAACAGCAGCAGCGGGCGCACTTTTTCCGGCAGCTTTACCAAAAACCAGGCAAACGGATAGCCGAGTACCAGACAGGCGAGCGTGGCAATCAACGCCATATTGAGGGAGTGAACCAGTACCTCAAAATAGAGCGGATCCAGCAGGCGAGTATAGTTTTCCAGCGTAAAGACCATTTTGACGAAATTAGCGTCGTCACGGGTCAAAAAGCTGGTGCCGATGATCATCAGGTTGGGCAGAAAGACAAATAACACAAGCCAACCGACAATGGTGACGATCACCACACTCTGGAATTTACTTGTGTTCTTCATCAGCCAGTACGACCTCCCAGCTTTCTACCCAGTTAATCGCCATTTTCTGGTCGAGCGAGTGGTCGAAGTCAGGATCGTCTTCATTGAAGAATTCACTGACCATCACCATCTTGCCATTTTCCAGTTCCACAACCGACTCCAGCGTCATGCCTTTGTAGTTGCGTTCACGCACGTAGCCGATAAGACCTTCAATATGATTATCGTCGTTGATCTCATCAACGCGCAGATCTTCAGGGCGCAATAATACGTGCAGTTTTTGCCCAGGCACCACCGCGAAGTTGACGTAAATGTTGCACTCGCGACCTTCCACATTAGCACGAACGCGCTGATCGTCCAGACGCTCAATGACCGTCGCGTTAAACATATTGATTTCGCCGATAAACCCGGCGACAAACAGATTTTTCGGCTCTTCGTAGATTTCGCGCGGCGTACCATCTTGCTCAATCTTGCCATCGCGCATTACCACAATACGGTCTGACATGGTCAGCGCTTCTTCCTGGTCGTGCGTGACAAAAACAAAAGTGATACCAAGCTTACGTTGCAGCGCTTTCAGTTCGTTCTGCATCTGTTTGCGCAGTTTGTAGTCCAGCGCAGAGAGGGATTCATCTAACAGGAGCAAACGAGGTTTGTTGACCACCGCACGGGCAATTGCCACGCGCTGTTGCTGTCCACCAGAAAGTTGATGCGGCTTTCGTTGGGCGAATTCTTCCAGTTGTACCATGCGCAGGGCTTCGGTAACACGAGGAGGGATATCAGCAGCGGGTGTTTTCTGCATGCGTAAACCGAAGGCCACATTTTCAAACACGGTCATGTGGGGAAATAACGCATAGCTTTGGAAGACGGTGTTCACGTAGCGATTTTCCGCCGGAACGTGAGTGATGTCCTGGTTGTCCAATATGATATGACCGGAATCAACCGTTTCCAGACCGGCAATCAGGCGAAGAACGGTTGTTTTACCGCAGCCAGAGGGGCCGAGCAGCGTGAGAAACTCGCCGTTTTTGATGGTCAAATCCAGGCTGGAAATCACCTCTTTGCCATCGAAATTTTTGCGAATTCCCGCTAATTGCACCAGTGGAGAAAGCGAACGCGGTTGTTTATTCAATTTTTTACTCTGTCCCATGTAAACGCAACGGATGGCTGACCGATGCGGGGTTTGTGGTTAACCACCTTGATGACTCTTAATGAGGGCCGTTATTCTACGGCAAACCATGGTAATCGCCAATCCTTGTTGCGAATTACTGACTTAGCCCTATAGTCAGAGGGGATGTCATGGCGAAATATTCTTACTTGCGGGGATAAAAGTGACCTGACGCAATATTTGTCTTTTGTTGCTTATTGATAATGTTGTCACAAAAAGTGAGGGTGACTGCATGGATAAACTACTTGAGCGTTTTTTACACTACGTGTCGCTGGACACCCAATCCAAATCGGGCGTGCGGCAAGTACCCAGCACCGAAGGACAGTGGAAGTTATTACAACTGCTCAAACAACAGCTCGAAGAGATGGGGCTGGTCAATATTTCACTCAGCGAAAAGGGGACGCTGATGGCAACGTTGCCTGCTAACGTTGCTGGCAATATTCCCGCTATCGGTTTTATTTCCCATGTGGATACCTCACCGGATTGCAGTGGTAAAAACGTTAATCCACAAATTGTTGAAAACTACCGCGGGGGCGATATCGCGTTAGGTATTGGCGATGAAGTTCTGTCGCCGGTGATGTTCCCGGTACTGCATCAGCTTTTGGGTCAGACGCTAATCACTACAGACGGCAAAACATTGCTGGGCGCCGATGATAAAGCGGGCATCGCAGAAATCATGACCGCGTTGGCTGTGCTGATCCAAAAAGAGATCCCGCATGGTGATATCCGCGTGGCCTTTACGCCGGACGAAGAGGTCGGTAAAGGGGCGAAGCATTTCGACGTTGCGGCATTCGATGCGCAGTGGGCCTATACCGTTGACGGTGGTGGCGTGGGGGAGCTGGAGTTTGAAAACTTCAACGCCGCGTCGGTTAATATCAAGATCGTGGGCAACAATGTGCATCCGGGCACCGCAAAAGGGGTGATGGTGAATGCGCTGTCGCTGGCTGCGCGTATTCACGCGGAGGTTCCGGCCGATGAAAGCCCGGAAACGACGGAAGGCTATGAAGGCTTTTATCACCTGGCGAGCATGAAAGGGACGGTTGATCGGGCGGATATGCACTACATCATCCGTGATTTTGACCGTAAGCAGTTTGAAGCGCGTAAACGCAAGATCATGGATATCGCCAAGAAGGTTGGCAAAGGGTTACACCCGGACTGCTACATCGAGCTGGTGATCGAAGACAGCTATTACAATATGCGCGAAAAAGTGATTGAGCATCCGCACGTGCTGGATATTGCCCAGAAGGCGATGCGCGATTGCGATATTGAACCTGTGCTGAAGCCTATTCGTGGCGGAACCGACGGCGCGCAGCTGTCGTTTATGGGGTTACCGTGTCCGAATCTGTTCACCGGCGGCTACAACTATCATGGCAAACATGAATTTGTGACTCTGGAAGGGATGGAAAAAGCGGTGCAGGTCATTGTACGTATTGCGGAGCTGGCGGCGAAACAAAAATAAATGTAGATGCCGGATGGCGCTGCGCTTATCCGGCCTACGGGATGAGATATTTGTAGGCCGGATAAGCGCAGCGCCATCCGGCGCAGTCACAATGATTTACCCTTCGAAGAACCAATACCCGCTGTTAACCAGTGCGGCCAGCA
The DNA here is from genome assembly GCF_018919505.1 of Citrobacter sp. S55_ASV_140. NCBI lineage: Bacteria > Pseudomonadati > Pseudomonadota > Gammaproteobacteria > Enterobacterales > Enterobacteriaceae > Citrobacter > Citrobacter sp. S55_ASV_140. The sequence goes on along the minus strand of NZ_JAHLQZ010000003.1, from coordinate 51,706 downwards.
TGGCAAGGAAGGATGGATCTTCCAGCGCATCCTCAAAATTCTCGGCCGTCAGTACGATATGACTGGCAAGGGCTTCAAGGGCAGGACGATGCGGCGAGTCAATTTTCTCACCATTGGCGTAGATATCGTCGCCGATGCGTAATACACGCAATCCACCCAGACGCACTAATACATCCCCTTGCTTCAGGGCATCGTAGATTTCGTCAGGCTGGTACGGTGGCTCTGGCGGGGCAATATCCAGTTCATGACGAGACTGAGAAATAAACTCACCAAACCATTGTTGGAAATGTTCAGGTTGATTAATCAGCCCCAGCATCATTTCGCGCAGCTTGTCCATCTCCTGCGGCAGAACGTCAGCCGGATGATCGCGTGGCGGCAGATCCGGATCGCTGTAATACGTGCTGCCCAGTTCACGCTGCAAAACGTAATCGGCAAATCCGCTAATCAGTTCGCGAGTGTTTGGCGCACGGAAACCCACCGAATAGTTCATGGCGTTTTCCAGCGCGTAGCCTTCGTGTGGGAACCCTGGCGGAATATACAGAATATCGCCGGGTTCCAGCTCTTCATCAATGATGGCTTCAAACGGGTCGACCTGCAGCAGATCCGGGTGAGGGCAGTGCTGCTTCAACTGTAGTTTTTCGCCCACACGCCAGCGACGACGCCCGGTACCCTGAATAATAAACACATCGTACTGATCCAGATGCGGGCCAACGCCGCCGCCGGGTACGGAGAAGGAGATCATCAGATCGTCAATACGCCAGTCCGGCAGCTCGCGAAACGGACGCATCAGCGCCGCGCTTGGCTCATGCCAGTGATTGACCGCCTGCACCAGTAGCGACCAGTTGTTTTCGCCAAGATGGTCATAGCTTTCGAACGGACCGTGGCTAACCTGCCATTTACCGTCCTGGTGGCTGACGAGTCGGCTGTCGACTTCGCTTTCCATTGCCAGTCCAGCCAGTTCGTCAGGAGAGAGTGGGTCAATAAAGTTGTTAAACCCGCGTTTTAAGACCACCGGGCGTTTTTGCCAGTGGCGTTCCAGAAAATCGGGCCAGTTAAGTGTGAGTTGGTATTCCATAATGAGCATCCGCAGGCTGGTATCTGCAACCGATTATAACGGATACTTAACCTCAAGCGTGAAGTCAGTACATATTTATTACATGCGACGATTACTCGTCTTTCTGCCCCGGCTGCTGGCGACCAAAAATAACTTCCATGCGCGCGCCGCCCAACAGGCTGTCACCTGCAATAATCTGCCCGTCATACTGTTCGGTGATTTCACGCGCTACCGCCAGCCCGACACCTTGTCCTGGTCGTAGCGTATCGACACGTTGTCCGCGGTCAAACACCACTTCGCGTTTGCTATGCGGAATGCCGGGGCCATCATCTTCAACCAGAATATGCAGTTGATCCTCTGATAGTCGCGCTGAAATCTCGACGAACTCCAGACAGTATTTACAGGCGTTATCCAGCACGTTTCCCATCACTTCGACAAAATCGTTCTGCTCGCCTACAAAGCTGATTTCAGGTGAGATGTCGAGATTAATGTTAACACCTTTACGCTGATACACCTTATTCAGCGCCGAAGTAAGTTTATCCAGCAACGGCGCGACCGGATGCAGTTCCCGGCTGAGAAGGGCGCTACTGCCACGCATGCTGGCGCGATGCAGGTAATAGCCAATCTGCTGGGAAATACGGCTGATTTGCTCGAGCATGATGGGCTCCGCGTCGCTTACGTTCATTTTTTCGTTACGCATCGAGCGCATCGTACTTTGCAATACGGCCAGCGGTGTCTTCAGGCTATGCGTGAGATCGGTTAACGTGGTGCGGTATTTGTCGTAGCGCTCACGTTCGCTTTTCAACAGCCGGTTGAGGTTGCGGACCAGACTGGTCAGTTCACGCGTGGTGGCTGGATTCAGCATCTCACGATGATGTTCTTCAAGCTCACGAACTTCACGCGCCAGCGATTCAATAGGCCGCAGGCTCCACCAGGCGGCCACCCATAACAGTGGGATGACTAACAACAGATTAGCGACCAGCACATAAATAAACCAGCTCCAGACCATATACGAGCGCTTTAACTCAATAGGAATGGTATCGACAACCACAATGGTCAGTTGGGGCATTCTGGCGGTGGCTGGGTAGACATTTACCGCTACCGAGTGGGTCATTTCAGCGTCGTCGTCGTCTTCTCTGACTTCTTTTAACTGCTGCTGTGCGGAGTGATCTTCACCCAGCAATGTGCTGGTGGCGTCGACATTGGCCTCAATTTCATGAAAACCATTCGTCTTCAGCCAGTCAGGTTGAATACTCTGGGTCAGCCACGGGACGTTGCGCTGTGCCCACAGCAACTTGCCGTTTTCATCATAAATCAGCGACATTGTGGGGCTTTGCATGTCGAGATTTTCGGGCAACTCGACATTAATTTTACCGTTATCCCATTTCGCCAGGGTATAGAACAGATTGCTCTCGCCGCGCAACAGGCGAAACGTGGTTTTATCAAAGCTGACGCTATAACCCACCAGGGCAACGATGCCGTAGGCCAGTGAGAGCACCAACACCACGCCAGCGGTTGCCAGTAAAAAACGTAGCCGTAGCGATAACGGGAAAAAATGACGCAATAGTTTATTCATTAGCGCAATTCAAAAAGATATCCCTGGCCACGCACGGTGGTGATGACGTCGTCAGGATATTGCGCCTGTATTTTTTTGCGCAGACGTCCCATCAGAACATCAATAGTATGACTTTCACGCAGCTCGGCATCCGGATAAAGCTGCAGCATGAGCAAATCTTTACTGACCACTTTGCCGTTATTGCGGATGAGTGTTTCCATTATGGTGTATTCGAACGCCGTGAGCTTGATAACCTCATCATTGACGGATAACTCGCGGCGAGAGAGGTCCACCTGAAAAGGAGGAAGGGAGATAATCTGCGATGCCAGACCGCTGTTGCGACGCATCAACGCCTGCATGCGCGCAGCCACTTCTTCAATGTGAAACGGTTTTGTGACGTAATCGTCGGCGCCGGCGCTGAGCACTTCCACCTTGTCCTGCCAGCCTTCACGGGCGGTTAATACCAGAATCGGGAGCGAAACATCGTTGCTGCGCCAACGGCGGATCAACGACAAACCATCCTCATCAGGGAGTCCTAAATCAACGATCGCGATATCCGGCAGATGTTCATTAAGGTAATAGTCTGCTTCCTTAGCGTCCTCTGCATCATCCACCTGATGCCCTAAATCCTGTAACTGAACCTTGAGGTGGTGGCGTAATAAAGCATTATCCTCGACAACCAGTACGCGCATCATCGTTACTCCCTATATGAACGGTATGAATAGTTTAACGCTGATTATGTTGATTGAAAGCAGCGCTATGAAATTAAATAACTTTTCTCATGCTCCCCTGCCCGTGGGGGCGTCCTGGGGGCAATGCCGTTGGCATCTGATTGTTCAGCATGTTGACCTGATCCTGGTTCATGTCGCCAATCCACTTGGAGTAAACCTCGTACACCATTCGCGCATCTTCATGTCCCATCTGACTCGCTATGAATGACGGATTCGCTCCGGCCATCAACGTCCAGCATGCGTAGGTATGCCGTGACTGATAAGGATTCCTTTCGCGGATATTGGCAAGTTTAGTGCCTCGCTTCCAGCCATAGGCAATCGAGTTCTTGGAGAAGTAACTGCCTTTTTTTGACGAATATGCTGTCGGTGAAAAAACGAAGCGAAGAGATTGCTGCTCAGTTTTTCCGATCTCCCGATGGTGAAATCGAATTTCTTGCTTCGGATTAGCGCCGGTGACTTCGTATTGTTCCTTCAGTGCATCCAGAGCAGGTTTAAGCAACGTTATCGTCCTTATTCCGGCATCTGTCTTAGGGGGTACAAATACTCGCTTATTCGTCAAACTTCTGGATACGTGGATTTCACCTTTTACCAAATCAATGTCTTCCCATGCCAGGGCGCATATCTCGCCCGGCCTCATCCCCGTATGTACGGCAACAATAATGATTAATGCCTGGCTACGGGGAAGGGCGGCTATCAGAGCCTGGTACTCATGAAGTAAAAGTGGGTCGGGATCATTTTTAGATAACTTGAGTCGCGACACTCCTTCATAAGGAGCATGCAATATAAACTGGCTTCGGTTTGCGAGCTTAAGCATTTCTGATAAAACTGCCATCTGTTTATTGACTGTTGAGGGCGCGCGGCCCTGCCTGGTCAGATTCGGCATTGCCGGGTTAATAATTGTCCCGGTCAATAACTCCTTTCGGTAATGCAAAATATCGGCATACTCAATATCTACCAGACGGGTATTTTCTCCGACTACACGCAGTAACGTATTTACGACCGAAGTAAGCGATAGCAGTGTTGCACCAGATACCTCTAAGGCTTTGGTGTCTGTAAAAAAATCACTTAGTTCTTTAAACGTGGTAATTTTTTTGGTTGTGATGAACTTCTTAAGCGCTTTGGATTCCGGGAAACGTTCCGCATAGTCGAACTTACCGAGCTGTATTTCACTTGTTATGAGCGCACGAAGATTTCCAGCTTTTTTGATGTTGCTGCTGTTCACCGTCCAGCCGCGAAGGACTTCGCGGCAACGTTTGCCGCGATAGGTAAATGTGATCCGTATTTTTCCATTATGCAGCTCAACGCCGGTTGGAAAGTCCATCATGCATCCTGTACTAATTGGTTAATCTTTGGATAGTTGTACCAAAGCAGACCTTTCGAATTGTCAGTATCCCCGAGAGCTGTCAGATGTTTGAAATGCACGCCTTCGATCCACAAATTCAACCGATAACTTTTAATTTGTCTTTCCGACAAGCCGGTCTTTTCTGTTAGTCGCGCTTCAACCATCCACTCTTCGCTGAAAATGAGTTGCGACATACATAACTCCGATGCCGCCAGCCACAACAGTACATGCTGCAGCTGGCTGTAAGTGAAAACCTAAAATCAGTTTTTTGTCAGGCGCTGCCAGATTGCAGATGCGTATTTGACCTGATGCCGGGCGTCAGAAAGCGCATTGTGCATGTCGCCTTCAAACGGGATGTCGAAGCGCGGGTTGATACCGACAGATTTACCCAGTTCAACCATGGTCCTTACGTCCCTGTCATTCCAGAACGGAACAGCGAAGGGAGTTTCTGTTAATGCATATGCGCGGCGGAGAATGACGTTATCAAACGAGCAACCATTACCCCACAGCTGAACAGTGTGACTACCGTTAGCAGCATTTTCAGCAATAAAGTCAGCCAGTAGTTCAAGGGTTTCACGCAGCCCCATGGCCTCATCAACCAGAATTGCAGAGCGGGCTTCAGATGATTGTTTCAACCACCACTGAATTGTTGACGCATCCGGTTTCATGCCAAACGACATCGATGATTCAAGACTGACAACCTGGTAAAATTCGGCACCAGTGTTACCAGTTGAAGGATCAAAATATACGGCGCCGATAGAGACTATTGGTGCATCAGGACCGCTGCCCATAGTTTCCAAATCAACCATCAGGTGAGTATAAAAAGCGTTCAGGTGATCCGTATCTATATGGTGAACGGGTTCATTATTCAGGGAAGCTGGAGGCTCACCAGTTGCTTCAGTGCTTTCAACTGGCAAAGCTGCTGCTTCACCCTGAGGCACATCAGGATTGGCTTTGATTTCGCTGTTGTCAGTTTTTTCCATCTGCACAGTGCTGGTGGTTTCCTCGGTATTGGCTTGATGTAATTTTTCTTCGACGGCGCGCTGGCGTACCTGGTCTACGACAGAAAGCGCTGGCGCCGGCTGGTTACCCATCAGGCCATCAATGGAGAAAACACCGTTGCCCATGTTGGCGATTTCTGGTTGTTCGGCTGTTGCCTTCTGTTCAGCTGTGGACCTCTCTTTAATCTCGTTTTCCCAGCTTTTTTCTGGTACGTGACCGGCTGCCGCCAGGGTTTCTTCAGTTGGGTGCTGGTGGTCGGTTTCAGTCAGGTTTTTGTTGATGTAACGGCTCAGCAGTTCCGGGAAATGGTGAGTGTTTTCTTCTGCACTACGAATAAGCGCGAAAATAGCGGCGCGGGAATAATCCAGAATGCCAGCGCGTTTGCGCAGGACGGCGGACCACTCTTTGAACGGGCTTTCGTTTTTAGCAATGATCTCTTTTGCACGACGGAAAACGCCACCTGGGATATCGTAGATGTTGAAATCCATTGGAAGTGTGGCCAGCGCAATATCAATGTCCAGAGTGTCCAGCGTGTGGACAAGTTCCGGGTTGCGATCGGTCCCATTGCCGCCGCCAGCGTTGGTTCCGGAGTCAGTGCGCTGAATCTGCGACACGCGATTGCCCTTACACCACTCTTTAACCAGCAGCCCACGGTCAATGTGTTCAGTGTTGAACCAGGCCTTAAAGAACTGAATAACGGTGACCAGATCAACTCGTTTTCCATCAACCGGAAAAACGGTTTTCAGCGCGCTGACGATCTTCCAGATATCGATCTCTGGCGCTTTCCTGAATGGTTCTACATTCTCGGCGGCAAGCAGCAGGTTCTGCACATAGCTGTTATCTACATCCAGCTCGAGTTCCTGAATGGTTTTCTTCTGCTCAGTATCAATATGGTAAGCATATTCTTCAGAAATAAACTGAGCTAAGAGGCGCTGGCGTAGCGGCAGAGTCGCAACGGTAATAAGCTCTGGCGTTACAGGTGGAGTGGCATGTTCATCACCCGCAACTCGTGCTTTCTTATCATTAATCCACTCCTGAACGGTAAGAGCCCGCTTTTCTGGTTCTTCAATCCATTCGGAAATAAATTGCTCAAATGAAGCAACGGTATAGACCTGCTCACGGTCAAAGACTTCTTTTATTGCATTTGCCAGCTTCCACTCAACATGAGCAGAAAGCTCTTTCACCGACGGCACATTCGCAACGGCCAGTAACAGGTTTTGTACATAGAGATCATTTTCGTCCAGTACCATTTGCCCGATTTGGATGTGCTGCGCTTCACTGATTTCCTTCTCTTCAGTGTCATTGACCAGGTGCGCAATCAGACGCTGAGACAGGCGCAGGCGAGATATGGGGCGGAGCAATGCTGGCGCATCGCTGTTGGGTACATTGGCACTGGTAGTTTCAGGTTTTTGCTGGCAGGAAGCCTCCTGATTCTCATTATCAGGGTTCTGTTTCAGTTGCCACGTTTGCTGATCTTCTGCCAGTTCGTAACGATCGCACCATGTGTCATCAAGTGTGCTTTCCTCAGGAAGATCGTCAACAACAAACCAGTTGGTGCGGACAGGTAATTGATAGTCGGCGCCACGACCGACGGCAATATCGTTGTCTTCGAGAATATTAAGGATTTCGCGTTCTGCACGGGAATCTGATTTCGCAGAGAACCAGCAAAACAGGTTTTTTGCCTCAGTCGCTTTCGCTTTGGCTTTAATAAGATACGCATACGTTAACATTGCGTTCGGGCTCCATAGGATTGTAAGATACCCGGCAGCTGATGATCGCCGCCTAAGGTAGTGGTTATTGGTCAAAACTCGTTCCGGAAAGCTTTGGTCGGCTGACCGGGTACTTAACCCGCCTTGCGCGGGTTTTGTGCTTTATGGGGTAGGTGATTTTCCCTGCGTCAGCTGTGCGACGGGGACCCACTCCAGAGCATTCAGCACGGGCTCAAATGAATCAGGCGTGTGAGTAACGGCGCGAACGACGTCAGCCACGCTGGGATTTGCTTTGCGAAGGTGGTATCCGCCACCAGCGCCACGCTGGCTGGTGACAATTTCACTGGTACGCAGCTTCGAGAAGATTTGTTCCAGGTAAGACATAGACAGCTTTGATTCCTTGCTGATTGATGCGATGGAAACCGGGCTGCCGTTGTAAATTCTGTTGAGGATGGCAACGACCTGAACTGAAGCCACCACACGTTTTATTCCAAACTCCATAGTCACTTCCTTACTGATGCTGGCAACAGCCATTGGTCAAACTCGTTATGAACGAACTGCAGTCTGTTGGTCGGCAGACGGGTCGCCCTTCTGGGCAAGCGTGTAGCAAATCAGTCGAATGATTACTTCAATGCGATTTAGATGTACGGCCTGACACCGCACTGGTTTACGCGCAAAATCAATCATTTTGGTTTCCTTGTTTTACCGGTCATTTCTCCATTTCAGGCTCGGTGGTAAGCTGGTATTTCCCATCTAGCCAGCAAGGACATAAAAATGACCGCTCGACCAATAAGTGTTTTTTGGTTCAAGAACCGCGCACAGTATGATTCCTGTAAAGAAGTTCTGACCGATTCGTGGGTATTACCTGATGACTATCGGGACTGGCTCATCCGTTTCAATCAAATGATTGAGCGTTACGAACGTAACGGTATCCAAGTTATTAAAATAGAGATAGAGCCCAACGAGTTCTCCGTTTGGTGCCTCTCCAATGGCTGTGAAATAAGCACCAAGAGCTGCAACGATTTCGCTGTTTTCCATGGCAGTAGCTATGCGATCCGCGACAGAGAACTTGATAGGGGATATGACTAAGCAAACCTTGCCTCCAACTTTAGTTATTTCGATCCTCATAATGTTTCCCTCAACATTCTGTCCCTGTGTCCAGTAACAGTGATACAGGGTGGTTCTTCATTTAGCCTTATCGCTGGCAAGCGGAACGGTACTGACTGCTGCGCATTAATGTTCGCCATCTCATCCGGTGATTCGTATGCCGCCGGCAGCTACTTCGTGGGCGTCCTGCCTCGATGACGTTTTCGATAGAATGATTAAATCATTGGTTTAATGTTTGTGTCAACCATCAATTGATATAGAGGCAAACATTTGCTTTATCAGTCGTGAAAAACTAAGGGGAGGGAGGTTCTGACAAAAGGGCGAAAAAAAACCGGCAGACGCCGGTTTCAATGGATGGGAATAAACTCTTAGTTCACATCGTTAGCCTTAAAACGACCACGAAGATATTTCTCAACGTAATCATCAATTTCCTTTAACCGCAGTGCAAAGGTATCGATCATTCGCTCTTGCTCTGCCTCTGGTAGCTGCCTAAACAAGTTAAGCATTTTGCTCTCGTTAGGCTTGAGACCTGAATCTTCTGATACTTTCTCACCTAACAACCAAGTAACGGACACGTTGGCGGCTTCCGCAATTGCTATGGCGGACTTCTTACTGATAACTCCCTTCTTAAACCACCCATTCACAGCTTGAGGCGTAACTCCTGCAATGCGAGCCATATCAGCTTTGCTGATCCCTCTTTGAGTAATTTCTTCTAAGCGGGCTACCAGTTGGTTATTGAGATCGTCAGTGTTTTTCATACACCCATTGTAAATGTTTGGTTTATAGTCACAATAAATTTAAAGTTTGCAATTGATGTAAACCTATGGTTTATTACTCCCAATTTAAAAAGGAGATAGTTATGACAGCCATTGATAACGCAATTCGACTAGCTGGCTCGGCCAATAAATTAGCTTGCACGATTGGTGTAAGCGGAATGGCAGTAAGTCAGTGGAAAGCAAAAGGTACTGTTCCTTCGTCACGGGTACTTCAAGTCTTTAGCGCTACAGGGGTTACCCCCCACGAACTTAGACCCGACTTATACCCAAATCCAACGGATGGATTACCTAAGGAGTGACCATGCAAACCATCTCTTTTAAAAACCATACCCCGACGATGGTGAGAACTCAGAAAACAAAAAATCAGTTTTCTGTTTGTCGCCGGGATTGGATGAAGTGCAAAAAAATCTGGGTTGCCGTTCGTGAATGGGAATCGACATTACCAGGACAGGCACAGGAACGGATCGCTCAGCTGGTGGCTGAAGAGTGGGCCAAAGTAGATGGCCGTGGAATTGCTGTTAATAAACAGAATTTATTCCGATATCTGAAAAACGAGGGCGGTTCGGAAAAGTACACGGCTTACGTTATGCAACTGTCAGGTTCAATTATTGCTGCTATGCCAGTTCAGATTGCCAGAAAGCACGGATTAAGTAATGCGAGCACAGAAGCAGAGCTGGTGGCGAACGCTATCAAAGAGTGCAGTGAGGCACACCATGCGAAATTAATTGGCGCGCCATTACAAAAGCTCGAGAAGGAGATTCGTGAGGCGGCAATCGCATTGTTCAACATGTTACCTGCTGACGCGGCGGGACCACTACTGGCGAGTATAAGCGCCGTAGCGCCGCAATTGTTTTAATCGAGTTTTGACCAATGACCATTATTACTGCAACTCGCGGGGTGAAGTATGCCTAATCCTTTGGCTAAGGCCATGCCTAAGAGTAAGGCTAGTAACGAGCCTTACCGTAAGGTGAAGATCACCATGTGGGATGATCCTAAGTTTCGAGCCTTATCACCACTCCCGCCAAGTGGGCAGAGTCTGTTTATTTACCTGCTTACGGGTCCATTCACAGGGATTATTCCCGGGCTGTATAAGGCGGGAAGGGCGGCTATGGCTGAAGAATTAAACTGGGATGTCGAAGCCTTCGACTTAGCCTTAGGCGAAGCCATAGCGTTAGGTATGGTGGAAGCCGATCTTAAAGCCAGAGTTTTTTGGTTGCCTAACGCGGTGAAACATAACCCTCCAGCATCAGTGAACGTGATCAAATCATGGGCAAGATCGTTTGAATTACTGCCTGAATGTTCACTGAAAGATAAAGCATATGAAGCTCTCAAAGCCGCCTGCTACGGGGTTTCTGACGCTATGGGGACGGCTTTTGATAAGGCTTTCGCTTTGCCTAAGGATAAGGCTAAGTCTTTGGCTAAACCTTTGCCATCAGGTATCCAGAAAGCAGTTAGCAGTAAACAGATCTTAAACCCCTCTCTTAACGCGGGCGCGATGAAAAATCCGAATGGGGATGAACTGCCATCCCCGGCCATGCCCCGGTACCTGGACGGTGTTGATGAACCGATCGGGAAATTCAGCATGACAGATAGCTGGCTTCCCTCCAGAGACTTCCGACAGCGCGCTGCATCGTGGGGTATCTCCCTGCCTGAACCAGATTACCTTCTGACTGAACTCGCAGAATTCACCGCGTATTGGGAGTCGGAAGGGAAAGTTTTTACACAAATCCAGTGGGAACAAAAATTTGCCCGACATGTAGCCCGGGTGAGAACGCAGGTAAAACCAGAAACCGGAGGTAACAGTCATGTGGGAGCAGGATCAGAACCAACAGCATCCCGGGCAGTTCAGCAAATTCAGTCAGCACACGCAGAGTGGCGCCGCAGGAATGGACTTGATGACGACGGAAACAGCCTGGCGACTGTGGCAGGTCATGGGGGAGGTGTATTCGAACCGATGGACCCAGAAGAACGGGGCGGAGCCTTCGCCTATCTGGATAGCCCAGATAGGTTCGATGACTGAACCTCAAATTCGGCTGGTCTGTCAGCAATGCATGGAGCGCTGCGCGATGGGAAATACATGGCCGCCTGACCTGGCTGAGTTTGTTTCTCTGGTTTCAGAGAGTGGGGCGAATCCATTCGGACTGAAATCGGAGCAGGTTATGACGGAATACCGGCGCTGGCGCAATGAGTCATATCGGTATTCAGGAAGCGATAAATATCCATGGCCTCAGCCCGTGCTGTATCACATCTGCATTGAAATGCGCAGAACGGGCGTAGAACGACAAATGACAGAGGGGGAGCTGAAACGACTGGCAGAAAAGTTACTCACGAAGTGGTCGAAGCATGTTGGTAATGGACTAAGTGTCCCACCAATTCGACGTCAACTGGAAGCGCCGCGCCATCCGGCAGGACCAACGCCAGCACAATTACTGATAGATGAATACAGGCGTCGAAAAGCGGCAGGATTAACAAATTGAATAATGAACAATCAGTAAATCTGATATTAAAACCACATAGCCATCGTATTCGAATTTTCGAATGTGATGGTTGACGACACTCAACTATTGCAGGAAACTACGGAGAGAATTCAGGAGACTAAAATGGCTGAACTAACTTCTCTACAACTCTTCAAAAACCTTTCCGATGAAACTCGGCTGGGCATCGTGTTGCTGCTTAGAGAAATGGGAGAGCTATGCGTGTGCGATCTCTGTACGGCGCTGGATCAGTCGCAGCCCAAGATCTCCCGTCATCTGGCAATGCTCCGGGAAAGTGGATTATTACTGGATCGCAAGCAGGGCAAGTGGGTTCACTACCGCTTATCTCCGCATATTCCGTCATGGGCTGCTCAGGTAATTGAGCAGGCTTGGTTAAGCCAACAGGACGACGTACAGGCCATCGCCCGTAAGCTGGCATCGGCAAACTGCTTTGGTAGCGGTAAGGCTGTTTGCATCTAAAAAATTTGCCTGAACATATATGATTTTTCGAATGTGAGGTATTCAGAATGAAGACGTTAACGGTGTTTGACCCGGCAATGTGCTGCAGTACCGGCGTATGTGGCTCAGATGTCGATCAGGTTCTGGTTGATTTCTCTGCTGATGTGCAGTGGCTGAAAGGACGTGGCGTACAGGTTGAACGTTATAACCTGGCGCAGCAGCCCATGAGCTTTGTTCATAATGAGAAAGCGAAAGTATTCCTCGAAGCATCTGGAGCAGAAGGGCTTCCGCTACTGCTGTTGGACGGTGAAACGGTGATGGCTGGGCGATACCCAAAACGCGCTGAGCTGGCTCGCTGGTTCGGTATTCCGCTGGAGAAGGTAGGGTTAGCTCCCACCAGCTGCTGTGGTGGTAATACTTCCTGTTGCTGAATATGTCAGGAGGACATATGAAATTCTTAGAGAATATCCCGCCTTACCTGTTTTTTACTGGCAAGGGTGGCGTAGGAAAAACGTCCATTTCCTGCGCGACGGCTATCCGCCTTGCCGAACAAGGTAAGCGGGTTTTGCTGGTCAGTACAGATCCAGCCTCCAATGTCGGTCAGGTATTCGACCAGGCTATCGGTAACACCATTCGCTCTGTGACAGCAGTTACTGGACTTTCCGCTCTGGAGATTGACCCTCAGGAAGCTGCCCAACAATACCGCTCCAGAATCGTTGATCCTATCAAAGGTCTTCTGCCTGAAGACGTTGTTAACAGTATCAGCGAGCAGCTTTCAGGAGCCTGTACGACTGAGATTGCGGCGTTTGATGAGTTCACCGGCTTATTGACAGACGCTTCCCTGCTGACCCGCTTCGATCACATCATTTTTGATACAGCGCCGACGGGCCACACGATTCGCCTTCTCCAGCTTCCCGGTGCCTGGAGTAGTTTCATTGAAAGTAATCCGGATGGTGCTTCCTGTCTTGGCCCAATGGCCGGGCTGGAAAAGCAGCGTGAGCAGTATGCTCATGCGGTAGAGGCGTTGTCCGATCCTGAACGTACCCGCCTGGTTCTGGTTGCACGACTGCAAAAATCTACGCTGCAGGAAGTAGCCCGCACCCATGAAGAACTGGCCGCAATTGGCCTGAAAAACCAGTACCTGGTTATTAATGGTGTGCTGCCTAAAGCCGAAGCTGAACATGACGCGCTGGCTGCTGCGATATGGCAACGGGAGCAGGAAGCACTGGCAAATCTTCCTGCTGGTTTATCTGAGCTACCGAGAGATACCTTATTACTCCAGCCAGTAAATATGGTTGGTGTGTCTGCGTTGAAGGGGTTGCTGGATACCCGTTTTGATGCATTACCGCTCCCGGTACCGAACGTCCTGTACACGCCTGAAAACTTATCGCTCTCTGACCTGGTCGATGATATCGCCCGCAGTGAACATGGCCTGATTATGTTGATGGGCAAAGGTGGTGTAGGGAAAACCACGATGGCTGCTGCCATCGCCGTAAGGCTGGCAGACATGGGATATGACGTGCATCTCACCACCTCTGATCCCGCTGCGCACCTGAGTACAACGCTGAACGGCAGCCTCAAAAACCTGCAGGTCAGCCGCATCAACCCTCACGATGAAACCGAACGCTATCGCCAGCATGTTCTTGAGACGAAGGGAAAAGATCTGGACGAAGCAGGGAAACGGCTATTGGAAGAAGATTTACGTTCTCCCTGTACTGAAGAAATTGCCGTGTTCCAGGCTTTTTCCCGAGTGATTCGTGAAGCAGGTAAGCGGTTTGTTGTCATGGATACAGCTCCCACTGGGCACACGCTGTTGTTGCTGGATGCTACCGGGGCTTACCACCGAGAGATTGCCAAAAAAATGGGGGAGAAAGGTCATTTTACTACCCCAATGATGCAGCTTCAGGACCCGGAACGAACCAAAGTTCTGCTGGTCACTCTGCCTGAAACCACACCGGTACTGGAAGCGGCAAGCCTACAGGCTGACCTTGAAAGAGCGGGGATTCATCCATGGGGCTGGATTATCAATAACAGCCTTTCCATCGCGGATACGCGTTCTCCGTTGCTTTGCCAGCGCGCTCAGCAGGAACAGCCTCAGATTGAGGCTGTTAAGAATCAGCACGCTGACCATATAGCGCTCGTTCCGGTACTGGCTTCTGAGCCAACAGGTATTGAAAAACTCAGAGAGTTGGCGAGTTAATTTTTTGTTTATACAGGGCGGCAGATCCGCCCTGTCAGGAGGGTGTATGTTACTGGCAGGCGCTATTTTTGTCCTGACCATTGTCTTGGTTATCTGTCAACCGAAAGGATTAGGGATCGGCTGGAGTGCAACGCTGGGCGCGGGCCTGGCTTTGATTTCTGGCGTTGTGCATATAGGCGATATTCCGGTGGTGTGGAATATCGTCTGGAACGCGACAGCGACCTTTATTGCGGTGATTATCATCAGCCTGCTGCTCGATGAATCAGGCTTTTTCGAATGGGCGGCATTGCATGTTTCACGCTGGGGTAACGGTCGTGGCCGTTTGCTCTTTACCTATATCGTCCTGCTCGGCGCAGCGGTGGCGGCACTGTTTGCCAACGATGGTGCGGCACTTATTTTGACACCAATCGTTATTGCTATGCTGCTGGCATTAGGATTCAGCAAAGGTACCACGCTGGCATTCGTCATGGCAGCCGGGTTTATTGCCGATACTGCCAGCCTGCCGCTTATCGTGTCGAACCTGGTGAATATTGTTTCGGCGGACTTCTTTGGTCTGGGATTCACCGAATATGCATCGGTGATGGTACCGGTCGATATCGCCGCCATTATTGCCACACTAATTATGCTGCATCTGTTTTTCCGCAAGGACATCCCGCCAACTTACGATCTGGCCCTCCTAAAGAAACCAACAGAGGCAATAAAAGATACGGCTACATTCCGCACTGGCTGGATAGTTCTGATTCTCCTGCTTGTTGGTTTCTTCGTCCTCGAGCCGCTCGGTATTCCCGTTAGTGCGATTGCAGCGGTTGGGGCGATAATTCTGTTTGCAGTGGCGAAACGAGGCCATGCCATTAACACTGGTAAAGTGCTACATGGTGCACCCTGGCAGATCGTCATCTTCTCATTGGGGATGTACCTGGTAGTTTACGGTCTGCGCAACGCAGGGCTAACCGAATATCTTTCAGGTGTTCTGAACGTGCTGGCTGATAAAGGACTCTGGGCCGCGACGCTGGGTACTGGCTTCCTGACGGCTTTCCTGTCTTCCATCATGAACAACATGCCTACCGTGCTGGTTGGCGCTCTTTCTATTGATGGCAGTACCGCAACCGGCGTCATCAAAGAGGCGATGATTTATGCCAACGTGATTGGCTGCGATCTGGGGCCGAAAATCACACCTATTGGTAGCCTGGCAACGCTGCTCTGGCTACATGTACTTTCACAGAAGAATATGACCATCACGTGGGGATACTATTTCCGCACCGGGATTATCATGACTCTGCCTGTGCTGTTTGTAACGCTGGCAGCGCTGGCGCTACGTCTCTCTTTCACTTTGTAATGAGATACTGATATGAGCAACATCACCATTTATCACAATCCTGCCTGCGGCACGTCGCGTAACACGCTTGAGATGATCCGCAACAGCGGTAATGAGCCGACCGTTATTCTTTACCTTGAGACTCCACCTTCACGCGATGAGCTGGTCAAACTCATTGCTGATATGGGCATTTCCGTCCGGGCGTTACTACGTAAGAACGTCGAGCCATATGAGGAACTGGGTCTTGCCGAAGATAAATTTACTGACGACCAGTTAATTAACTTTATGTTGCAGCATCCGATCCTGATTAATCGCCCCATCGTGGTAACACCGCTGGGAACCAAACTGTGCCGTCCTTCTGAAGTTGTTCTGGATATCCTTCCTGATGCTCAGAAAGGGGCTTTCGCCAAGGAAGATGGCGAGAAAGTCGTTGATGATGCAGGCAAAAAATTGAAATAAGCGACAGGAGAGCCGCCTGTTATTTAGGCGGCTCCTTTATCAAATAAAAACAATGGATTGCCTCGATTTAAATCTTTGGACTGTTGATGCAACATTCTTCGCGTAGAAAATCAATAATCGACTCTAACTTGTCATATTGAGAAACGCAGATTAAGGAGCGGCTTTCGCGATTTTGTTTGACCAGACCTACGGAAACAAGAGCGGATATATGATGACTCAGTGTTGAAGATGGAATCGCAAGTTGTTTTTGTAGATCACCTACAGGTAAACCTTGTTCACCGGCTTTAACAAGGTGTTTGAAAATAAACAAACGTGTTGGATGTCCTAATTCTTTCATAGCTTTAGCTACTTCTTCTAGTTGCATGGTACCTTCCTCATCTATTGATATTTCGATAATACCAGAAATATGTTGATCTAACCTCAATAATTCGATTATTCTAGAAATATGGTTTATAGGGGGTTTCATGAATAGCTGGATTTCTATGTTTACTAACGCGGCAGAGATGTTCTTGTTTCTTGCTGTCGAGTTGTCTGCGCTTTTTTTTCTGATTAGTGCGGGTGTTAGCCTTATCAGGCAAAAAATTCCGGACCAAAAGATTCAAAGAATGTTAGGGGCGAGAAAGGGGAGAGGTTACATACTTGCATCGCTGTTAGGAGCTGTAACACCGTTTTGCAGCTGCTCTACAATTCCCATGTTACGCGGACTGTTATCAGCAAAAGCAGGCTTCGGTCCAACACTTACATTCTTGTTTGTTTCACCTCTGCTTAACCCGATAATCATTGGTCTGATGTGGGTTACTTTTGGTTGGAAAGTTACCCTGCTATACGCTGTTATAGCTGCAACAGTTTCCGTACTGGCAAGTATTTTGTTAGATGTGCTTGGTTTTGACCGACATATTGTCGAAACATCAAAACCGCTGGCTAGCTGTTGTGGTGTTAGCAGTGGAAAAACTCCTGAAACTAAACTACAGAGTGTTTCAGCTTGCTGCTCTGTATCAAATCAACAGGACATAGGGGCTAATAGTTGTTCTAAACCACAAGAAACGTTTAAGAGTTTCTCAGCATTTCGGGGCACAAATTGTGAATTGAGCTGCGAGACGGGCCAAACAAATAAACAATTCTTCCCGAAAAGTGTAGTAAGAGAGCCTGGTGCGATACGACTGGCATTTCAGGATGCCTGGACTCAATTTAAAGATGTATTACCTTATATGATGTTAGGTATTGTTATAGGGTCGTTTATCTACGGTTTTATACCTGCAGAGTGGATTGCTGCTCATGCTGGGAATGATAATCCGTTTGCGATTCCACTAAGTGCAATTATTGGAATACCGTTGTATATACGTGCTGAGGCAGTAATTCCGTTGGCATCAGTCTTGATGGATAAAGGCATGGGAACGGGAGCAGTAATGGCTCTGATTATTGGTAGCGCAGGAGCTAGTCTGACGGAAGTAATACTGCTTAAATCAATGTTCAAAACACCCTTGATTGCTGCATTTCTGACCGTTATTTTGGGCATGGCGATTATTATGGGATACCTGACACAGTTGTTATTTTGATTGGGTATGTTAGACAGAACCTGAAAAAGTTGCAGGGGGAGACGAGCATATGAAAGTTGCGCAATCAATCCCAATCAAAGCAGTTATCCAAATTTAAGGACGTTGATATCTCAATACTTACAATGGTGTCAAAACAACAAGTCCTCATTGGATTGAACCCGCTTCGGCGGGTTTTTTTTGCATCTCATTTATAGGCTAAGGTTAACAATTTGTGCTCTTAAGTCATTGATCATTTCAATGTATCGGTGTACTGTACAAATATACAGTATATGCAGTGGAGGCTAATATGAAAGTTGAACTAACCATTGATCGTACTAAAGAACTTCCAAAGGGAGCAGTTCCGGCGCTGGAGAAAGAATTGCTTAAAAGGTTGGGAAACCACTATGAGAATTGCAGCTTGAGCATACGACGTGCAGGCTCCGATGGTTTAAGTGTGTTTGGTGGTGACAAGGAAGATAAAAAGAAAATTGAGACTATCCTCCAGGAAACCTGGGAAAGTGCTGACGACTGGTTTTATTAATTATTTTGGGTGTTACTTTTATCCCGTTTGCATGGGGGAGTTTAAGTGAAAGAAAAATTAGGATTGCCCAAAAAAGGCTACGCAGTCATCAGATGTCACGATGGAGTCATCGTTGCCAGGCTGCAATCATTTCCTGAGTGTGAGCGCGCCCTGATGTACCGTCGCGGTAGCATGGTGTCTTTCATGCCTCTTCAGGATAATGAAATTATTGGTACACCTACGTTGTTTACCCAGATGCTGGAAAGGGCTGGTTATCGCGTTACCCAAAAATCTGTTACACTCCCGTCATAGGCCTGAACAACCTATACCTGCTGCGCCACAGGAGAAAAGCCCCATGGCGCAAGATCAATTCAAGCAATCCCTCATACTGACGTTAACCAACGCCAGCGATTTTCTTTTTGCCGCATCCAGAGGTGCGTTATGAAGAAAAGCTGGTTTCAACATACACATCTCACCACTGAGCAGGCTGACGAACTGGAAGCCAGCTATAAAGCAAAGCAGATTAAGACCGAGCGTAGTCTGGATAATGACTTTATTCACTGGACGATCAGCGCGTTCTTGCCGGAAGCATCTAAGCCTCCTCGCCAGGACAGAACCTGGCAACAGCGGATCTGGAGGTGAATGTGAAAGTCTACGATATCACCCCAATGGGCAAGCCCCGAATGACGCGCGCTGACAAATGGAAAAAGCGTCCTGAGGTTCTGCGTTACCGGGCTTTCTGTGATGAAGTTCGTCTGCAGGGTGTTGAGCTGCCGGAAAGCGGTTCGCATGTCACCTTTATGCTTCCGATGCCAGCGAGCTGGAGCAAAAAGAAACGAGCTGAGTTAAACGGTAAACCACATCAGGCTAAACCTGATTTCGACAATATGGTGAAAGCCCTGATGGATGCCATTTACGAAGATGATGCTCACATCTGGGATTCACGCGTCACTAAATTATGGGGAGAGAAGGGACAAATAATTATCGGGGAGATTGCAGAATGAGGGCGCTGCTGAAGCCGGTGGTTGCGCGTGAGCTTGGAATTGTACTGCTCAAACCGGGCAGTGAGCTGATGTCATTATTCAGTTGTGAACGTGTGCTGGTGGAAAGCCAGCCGGCAAGCATGGAAAGGTTGCCTGCTGGCCGTGTTCCTGACGTTCGCCAGCCGCTGGCCAGTGACGAGTCCCTGTGGCCGTTCTTCCTGGATGAAAAAGTTATAAAGGCTGCTGGTGGTTTTAGTGGTCTTGATTACTGGCTTCTGCGTTATGGCGGTAGCTGCTGCCAGTGGCCACACAGCGATTACCATTATCACGAGCTAACCACTCTGCGTCATGAACCTGGATCGGTTCTCCTGTGTGGACATTGTGATAACCATTTGCGTGACCACTACAGCGAACAACTTTCAGAGCTGGCGAGACGTAATGTTATTAACTGGGTTATTAACAGCATAATGGTGGCGCTGAATCTGGACCCTTCCAGAGAACTGTCGCTGGCGGAGCTTTGCTGGTGGGCTGTTCGTATGGGTGCTACCGACGCAATTCCCGAATCAGCAGCCAGCCGGGCGCTTCGTATTCCTTCGGAAGAACATCAGTCAGTCATGCGTGAATGCGATATCGAACCGGGTGTAACCGCCACCAGCATCATTACAGCCAGAGCCAACGCAGTAACCGTGAACATGCCACCAGCGCAAGTTCCAGCGATTAAACCCGTAGTCGGTGTCCTGGTAGATCCCGAGTCCCCGCAAACCTATATGAAACGTCCGAAGAGGATCCGTTGGGCGAACCCCAGATATCTTGCATGGATTAAAACACAGCCCTGCGAATGCTGCGGCAAACCATCCGACGACCCACACCATTTAATTGGCTGGGGGCAGGGAGGGATGGCAACGAAGGCGCATGATATTTTCGCGATCCCTTTATGTCGTCAGTGCCATACAGAACTACATAACGACCCGGTGAAGTTTGAGCAAAAATTTGTTCCTCAGCCGGTAATGATAATCAGAGTGCTGGACCGGGCTTATGGGCTTGGCGTTCTGGCGTAAGGAGAAGAACAGGATGACACCACGTCAACGCCGCAATCATTTTGAAGCACTTGGTAAAGCAGCTGCTGCGCCGCGTAAAAGCTGGCTGGGTAAATGTATCCTTCTTACGGGGATCCAGTCCGGATGGATTAAATCCTTGCTCACTACCTGGGGGGAAGGTGTGGGAGGAAAAACAGCACCACGTATGCCGCGAGGACACGCGTGCTGGAATGTGCTTAAGGGACGGAACTGGTCAGATAAGGCGTTAGAACGCTTCACCGCAGCGTTGAATCAGGCTCGTGAAGAGGGATTCCGTGGACAGCAGGCGATGAACAGGGCACATAGCATTCTCTGGCCACAGTCAACTGCCAGTGTGATTGATGAAGCTTTGCATAATGATGATGTCGATTTTGTTGAACAATGCGTACTGCAGGCACTGGATATAAACGATCCGGTTTATGTCGTTGGTCTTCAGTATTACACCACCCGAAAAAAAATCTCAGACATAACCCGCGAACTGCAGGCGATTGCGCCATGGTTAACCGACGGGGAGGCGAGAAAACGCGTGCGATGGTGCCTGGAAATATTCAGAGCAAAAACATTCCTTGCGGTTCGTAACCAGATGAGAGCTGGGTTAGAGGATGGTTGATCATACTAAAAGAGCAACTGAGCGGGAGACTGATGAGTCAGTAATCCGAAACAAAAAACCCGGTTAGTAGCCGGGGTAGCTGGTTATTAGCAACGATTCTGTTAAAACCGCTCATAAATCTCAATACAGATAATAGCCACAGAATAGAAGGGCCATAGAAAGGAGGTTATCAACGTATCAGCCAGGTCAAACTCGAGGCCGTGTACTCGATCCCCACGAACTAACAAAGCAAACATTGCGATGAAGCCCGCGATATATATGGCCAAGTAGTGATAAAGGCTTATGATAATTCCATTTATTAGGTTTGGCCCTGAGTCTACGTGCGATAACCACACAATTAAAATTGGTATTACAGATCGATTTTCATTTATCGATCGTCCAAAACGATCGTTTTGTAACGAATATCTCATTTGTTGAGTGATATTTGTACAAAACGTTGATGGAAATTAGCTATAAGTGCTTTGTGATGTAAAAACGTTTGAAAACGGGCCAACAAAGTGAATAATTAATTCATGCTTGGCAGAGCTGCGCCACGATGGCAGCGACGAAAAGCGAACAATTTGAATATAACGAGAACCCCGCCAGCGCGGGGTTTTTGCTTTCCGGCGATACGACAGGGGTATTCGCGAGGTGCATTGCACCAGTACCCCTGTCATATCGCCGAGCTGAAATCGTTAACTTGAAAACAAGTTCTCACAATGCTCCAATGCTTTTTCGTTTCTAGCTCAGAGGAAAAATGAGAGGGGGGCAACTGCTAAACGTAGACATCAATATTTTTAGTATTATTCCCTGCAACGTTCGAACTTGATTTGTCACTTACCGTAGGTAATGCTCCCGATGCCATTTGGTTTTTTTCTGCTTCTTGTTTTTGTAATTGAGCAATTTTTGCATATATAGACTCGATTTGCCTTTGAATCATCTCCATCTGCTGTTTAAGCAGTTTTGCCTCATCTTCGGAGGTTACTTCATTTATTTTTGAACCCATGGCGCTGAGTTCTTTTGTCAACTCACCAATTTGTTTTTTCAGGTTTTGAATTTGTTGTGAAACAGAGTTGCCAGTACTTGAAGGTGCTTGTTTTACTGTGCTTTGCAGTATGTCCTGACCCAAAGTGCTAACTGTCATGCTCATGGTGGTTCCTCCGGCCTTACATTTATTACCCATTATCGTCATCTTTCGAAATTACTTTATTAGCAAAGGTTAAGTTGTGGCTTCCTGCACCACAGCATTATTTGTGCTGCTCTATACTATCTGCTGAGTATCGCGGAGGAGTTTATGAAAGAAGGGTATTACTGGATTCAGCATGTCGGAGTTGTACAGGTAGCGTACTACACGAATGACACTGTTGATGATCTGGAATCGGGTAAAACAATCACAGGTGTCTGGCATCTGACCAGAGGCGATGACATTTGCCATAATGGTGAAGCAGAGGTGTTAGTAGGTCCTCTTACTCCACCAATGTAAACAATCTATTTTACTTAGGGGCTGCCGCATGGCGGCCTTTTTCATTTCAGGCTCACGGGAATCATCCGCTACGTGCTTTGTTGATAAATCCAGCCCGTGTAGCCTGACCCTTTAATCACACAAAGCGCCATCCGAAAAATCGGAGGTGAGGCTATGACCAGAATGAGCACCATTTACAGCAGACTTTCATATGGAACAGGCACCACGCTGACCGGCTGCGGTGTATCAGCGAAGGCATATGCCGAAACTGCAAAAACAGCAAAAGAGGTGTCCTGGATGTTGGCCGACAGAATTGCAGGGTTAAGCCTGAGCGACTGGGCAATTATTGTCGGGATCGCATGCACTGTTATCACCTGTGCTGTGAACTGGTATTACAGGAAAAAGGAAAGGGAGGACCGGCTTAATGGCAATGTCACAAAAGCTGAAGAATAAACTGAGTGCAGCGGTCGTTGGTTTGATTCTCGCCGGGGCTTCCGCTCCTGTGATTCTCGATCAGTTTCTTAATGAGAAAGAGGGTAATAGCCTTACGGCATATCGCGACGGTGGCGGACTCTGGACCATTTGCCGTGGCGCCACGATGGTTGATGGTAAGCCGGTAGTTCAGGGCATGAAGCTGTCTGCTGAGAAATGCGCCCAGGTGAACGCCATAGAACGCGACAAGGCGCTGGCGTGGGTAGAGAAAAATATCCAAGTCCCGCTGAGTGAACCTCAGAAAGCGGGTATCGCTTCTTTCTGCCCTTATAACATCGGTCCCGGAAAATGCTTCCCTTCCACTTTCTACAAACGGATCAATGCTGGCGACCGAAAAGGAGCCTGTGAAGCGATCCGCTGGTGGATTAAAGACGGCGGACGCGATTGTCGCCTGACAAAAGGTCAGAAAAATGGCTGTTACGGTCAGGTAGAGCGACGGGATCAAGAAAGTGCGCTGACGTGCTGGGGGATAGACCAGTGAATAAAATATTTGCTGTGTTGCTGCTGGTGGCCGGTGCGTTTCTTGCCGGAAGCGTCTGGAGCGACCGTGGCTGGCAGAAGAAATGGGCGGAACGCGACAGCGCTGAATCCTCTCAGGAAGCTAATGTCCAAATTGTCGCCCGCATTATTGAACAGGGGCGAATTATTGCCCGTGATGAGGCCGTTAAAGATGCACAAGCACAAGCCGCTAAAGCAGCTGCTACTGCTGCTAGTCTGTCTGTTACTGTTAGCCAGTTGCGCAACGAAGCAACCAAACTTGCCATCCACCTGGACGCCGCAAAGCACACCGCAAATATTGCCGCTTCCGCCAGAAGCAAAACAGCCGGAGCCGACGCCACAATGCTTGCCGACATGCTCGGAAGTATTGCAGCAGAAGCTAAATATTATGCTGAGATTGCTGACGACCGCTTCAATGCCGGATTGACTTGTGAAAGCATTTATGGGGCCATAAGGAATACTAATAGTGGACCGCATAGAAATATGCTGAATAAAGCGAAAAATTAAGAGGTTAGTACTTTTTATAGGTACTACATTTGAATTGTCCAATGAATGAAATACGACTCATCCGTGAGTCAAAAATCCCTGACAACTTAGGGTGATAGATAAAGGTCTTAAGCAGCATGGCATAATTTTCAATTTTAGCCATTTAAAATAATTTTTATGTTCAAAATCATGGGTGATTTACTTACAAAACTAAACCTTGCTATGTTTGGTTAATCATGCGTTAATGAATCTCTGGTTTGTTACGAATTTATCTGAAGCAGTCACTGTAATAATTTTATTTCTTGTTCCTGTTGAGATTTCCTTGTTAGCTTTTCTCTCTGATAATTTTTTTCGGACCATTCTGCCCAAGGGCTCACTCAATTAAGGTAATTATTATGTCTAATAAAATGACTGGTTTAGTTAAATGGTTCAATCCTGAAAAAGGTTTTGGGTTTATCACCCCTAAAGATGGCAGTAAAGATGTGTTTGTACACTTCTCTGCTATCCAGAGCAATGATTTCAAGACACTGAATGAGAATCAGGAAGTAGAATTTAGTGTTGAACAGGGACCTAAAGGCCCCTCAGCAGTTAATGTCGTGGCTGTATAAGGGTACT
Organism: Citrobacter sp. S55_ASV_140; assembly: GCF_018919505.1. Taxonomy (NCBI): domain Bacteria; kingdom Pseudomonadati; phylum Pseudomonadota; class Gammaproteobacteria; order Enterobacterales; family Enterobacteriaceae; genus Citrobacter; species Citrobacter sp. S55_ASV_140. The sequence continues at coordinate 27,267 of NZ_JAHLQZ010000003.1, read as the reverse complement.
GTTATTACTAACAATATTCACTTCAGATGCCCGTGTTGTCACGGATCTCAGTACAGAACGTCAAGCTTTGATGTTACTGAAAAAAATCCTTTCGGAGCAAAATGTATTTTTTGCAAATCAACAATGATAACATTTGATAATGTTGCACTATACATTCATTCTAGTCAGACTTCGTTAGATTTTAGAAAATAAATTTCAGGCTCCTTATGGAGCCTTTTTTGTATGCTTAACCGTTCATTTATGTAAGAACCATCACGGTATAATTATGAAAAAAGTAATTGTTTTTTTTAACTCCGAACCAGCAGTAGTTGTATCCGTAATGAAGGGTATTACAACGATAATGCGTGAGTTTCCTAATGGGGAAAAAGCTCATCTACCCGTGATGTCTGCGGGATTTCCATCTCTGACAGGAGACCATAAAATAGTTTATGTAGCCTCCGATCGTGATGTCAGTTCCGAAGAGATTCTCGAAGCAGCATCGAAGCTTTTGAAATGATATCTGATGGTTTCGTTATCGACCCAGATTTCAGCTCAGCGGTTTGTGTGGTTTGTGAGCTATTATTGTATGAGGATTGTACTGCAACCTCTTGATTATTGGGTCTTTCCATTCTATCTTTTAAGCATGTCAGCGCTTTTAAAAGTGCTCCATGGGGAATGTAACATGCCTGGCGTGGATATGTTAGAGATCAAGAGAGGTAAACAATGAACGTTGAAGATTTAAAAAGAAAAACTGAAGCGGATATTTCTGAATTCATTACGAAAAAAATTATTGAACTCAAAAAAAAGACAGGAAAAGAAGTTTCCGACATCCAGTTTACTGCCCGTGAAAAAATGACTGGGCTTGAAAGCTATGATATTAAAATTACATTAATTTAATAGTTATAAGACTCAATTCGAGTGAAAAAGCATTACCTTTCAAGGTAATGCTTTTTTATTTCTGTCATAAAATTAAGAACGTTGTCAAAGCCTTCGCTTCTATGCATAGATTTTCTGCCTTCCTTTTAACGGGGCCTTCTGGCGAGCTCGGCTGTAACGGGCGACAATCGCAGAGGCTCTTTCTATTTATGAAAAAATTCAGCTAACGACCGTTTCCGTTTTCTTTCCTCATACTAAAAAATTTGTATCTAATAAACAGGATTATACCGATGCCAGCACGCGCTAAACGCCCATGCCGACACAAAGGGTGTGCGGCAATCACCAATGATGTCAGCGGATATTGTGACCAACACCGACAGCAGCATGCTGGTGACGGCTGGCGGAGTTATCAGGCAGGAAAGAGCAGACAAGAACGTGGTTATGGGCGGTCCTGGGAAATCATACGGGAGCGTATCCTACAGCGTGATCAATTCCTGTGTCAGAACCATCGCCGGCAGAAGATAGCGAAGAAAGCGACCAGCGTTGACCACATAATCCCAAAAGCTCATGGCGGTACTGATGACGATTCCAACCTTGAGTCGTTGTGCTGGGAATGCCACAGAGCAAAGACAGCAAGAGAACGTATTCGATGATAATATTCACTGCTGTAATGCATAAGAACAGTTTCTACATTCATGCAGATACCCGGAAGGAATTTTGGGTGTTTTTAAGTAAAACACTGGGATGGGGCAAATTTGAGTTAATTTGCCCCTCTGACGAGTTTAGCCCTACTGGAGGGTTGTTTGAATTAGTCGAAGTGCGTTCGGCAGATTCAGAACCCCCTGAGTCAGTAACTGTAGGGTCAAATGTTTTATGGCGTCTCCCGGAAGCTCTCGGAGTTTTGAAATCAATCCCTTCTTCTGATCTTCAGATATATTTGCGACACGGATTATATCCTCAAGGGCAACAATCGTGTCATTGTGTAACCGAACGGTTTGAACCTTAAGGATCGCACTTAAGCCGCCATCATCAAGAAGAAAATCAATTCCTTTCTCTGTAATGTTGCAGTATGGGGCGTTGAAAATAAAATCAACGCCAGCCATGGTTTCGCTGCGTACGAAGGGTGTAGAAACAAGACTATGCATTTCAAGATATAGCATGCACGCCACAAAGTGATCATAGTTATCAAACTTCTCAATGAGGTCTCGCTCCTGTGCCTTGTTTAAAGAGTTGGGAGCACAATCTATAAGAGCGTTGAGGATCTCAAGTTGTAAGGCTCTATCATATTTTCTAGTTTTATCCATTTCTTAGACTCCATCGTTTATTTATTGAGATTAACTGAAGACACTATGCTGAACATCCTGATGGATGACCAGTATCTGCTTTTGCATGCTTTCTTGCTGTCATCTTCAAGGGGGAGGGGGGATCAAATCCCTGCCCCCTTTCGCGCTTCAGGACTGCCGCCTGAAGGCCATTTTTGCACGTCATAAATAAGGATCTTTTTTCCGGTAGGTTTCACCTATTAAAAGAGGAGTTATGGCTGGTGGAATTCGATCGTCTGAAGGGGGGAGAAAACCCATCTTACCCACCGGGCAAAAAAGTAAATTAACCCGAATTGCACCTCCTGCAGAGTTAATGGGGGAGGCTGCTATAAGAATGTGGAAGACCCAGAGCAAAATCCTGATCGAAAGAGGCGTATTTGAACTTGAAGATGCCCCCTTACTTTTAGCCTACTGCAATGCCTTCCATCTCATGCTTGAAGCTGAAAAATTACTGGCTTCAGGGCTGACAACTGAAAGTGAAATGGGAGGATTAAAAAAACATCCTGCAGTTAACGTCCGAAATGATTCAGTTTCCCAGATTGCCCGTCTGGGCTCACTTCTGGGGTTAGATCCGCTCAGCCGTATCAGAATGACCAGTGGCAGAAATGCTCCTGACGATGACGGGAATGAATTTGATGAGTTTGACTGATGGCTACATATCCGAACGTCAATGCAGCGAACCAGTATGCAAGAGATGTTGTTGGCGGGAAGATCCTTGCTTGTCAGTTAACTGTGCTTGCCTGTCAACGGCACCTTGATGATTTGGAACGTGCGAAGGATCCTGCCTGGCCTTACCGGTTTGATAAAAACAAGGCCGAGCGATTTTTGCGCTTTGCTCAGAAGATGCCTCATACGGCTGGTGAATGGGCCAGGAAGAAACTACGCATAGAATTTGAGCCCTGGCAAAAGTTTGCTCTTGGTGTGCCATTTGGTTGGGTTAATAAGAAGTCCGGATTCCGCCGTTTTTCTGAAATATATATTGAGGTTCCCAGGAAAAATGGGAAGTCTGCAATTGCAGCTGCCGTTGGTAATTATATGTTTTGCGCTGATGGAGAACATGGTGCAGAAGTGTACTGTGGCGCCACTACAGAAAAACAGGCCTGGAAAGTCTTCTCTCCCGCTTTACAAATGGTAAAAAAACTCCCTGCATTGCGACAAAAATACTCAGTCAAACCCTGGGCAAAGAAAATGACCCGTCCGGATGGCTCTGTTTTTGCGCCAGTCATCGGCGATCCTGGTGACGGCGATTCCCCTTCATGTGCAATTATTGATGAATATCACGAGCACCAAACAGATACTCTTTATACGACTATGACAACAGGAATGGGGGCAAGGGAACAACCTATCACTCTGATCATTACAACTGCGGGTTATGACATTACTTCTCCGTGTTATGAGAAACGTGCTCAGGTGGTGGAAATTCTACGCCGGAATCGGGTGGGAGAAGAAAACGAAACGATTTTCGGTATTATTTACGGTCTTGATGATGATGACGACTGGACAAAACCTGAAGCATTAATCAAAGCAAATCCAAACTTTGGCATTTCCGTAAAAGAACACTTCCTGCGCGCAAAGCAATTGCTTGGAATATCTAACCCCAGCCAGACGAACAAAATTCTTACCAAGCATTTTAACCGGTGGGTAAGTGCCAAGACGGTTTTCTATGATCTGCAAAAATGGATGGCTGCAGCGGACAATAGTCTCAAGTTGTCTGATTTCGCCGATGAAGATTGCTGGTTGGGGATAGATCTTGCGTCCAAGGTTGACCTGAATGCGGTCGTACCAGTATTCAGACGGGAAGTGGATGGTATTACGCATTTCTACTGTGTAAGTCCGATGTTCTGGGTGCCTGAAGATACGGTTTACTCACCAGATCCCACATTGAAAACCACTTCTGACCGCTATCAGTCATTTGTTAAACAAGAGGTTCTGATACCGACAGAAGGTGCGGAAGTGGACTATCGGCTTATTTTTGAGTCAATCCTTCAATTACGTCAGCGTGTAAAAATCGTTCAGTGTCCTATTGATCCTTACGGTGCAACATCATTACGACACATGCTTGAAGAGGAGGGGCTGGAGCCAGTTGAGATCAGGCAAAACTTCACCAACATGAGTGACCCTATGCGTGAAATTGAGGCCGCGCTGGCATCAGGACGTTTTCATCATGACGGCAACCCTATCATGAACTGGTGCATCCAGAATGTTATTGGGCGTTATTTGCCTGGAAGCGATGACATTGTCCGCCCCGGCAAGGAGGGGAAGCAAAATAAAATTGATGGTGCTGTAGGATTACTTATGGGGATCGGACGGGCCATGCTGAACAGTACAGTAAGTAAATCGGCTTATGATGAGGAAGATATTACATGTTAATCACAGTCCTGAGTTTTATTCTCGGCCTCGTTGGAGTCGGCTTATTGTCGACCGGTGCCTGGCTTATTTCACCCTCCGTCGGCTTTATTACTGGCGGTTTGATTTGTCTGCTGTGGTCGTTTTTAATTGCGAGATCCTTATCTACAGGATTTCACAAACCAGGGGGTGAGTAATGTTTATCCCCCAGATGTTTCGGGGTAAATCGCGATCAGGAAGTGGATTCTGGGAAACCATGCTGGGAGGAGTGAGTTCGAGTCAGAGTAAGGCTGGGATAATCATAACTCCTGAAACTGCGATGGCATTATCAGCTGTTCGGGCATGTGTAACTCTTCTGGCTGAATCTGTAGCGCAACTGCCGTGTGAGCTTTACAGACGAGGTGCTAACGGAGCCCGTAAGCGAGCTACTGACCACCCCGTTTATGATCTTGTACATTCCCAGCCTAATAAAAAGGACACCTCTTTCGAGTATTTTGAGCAACAACAGGGCTTGTTAGGGCTGGAGGGCAATTGTTACTCGATTATCGACAGGGACGGGAAAGGTTTCCCGAGGGAATTAATCCCGGTTAATCCCAAAAAAGTCATCGTCCTGAAAGGGCCAGACGGGATGCCCTATTATGAACTCCCCGAAATTGGCGAAACGTTGCCAATGCGCATGATTCATCATGTGAAAGTATTTTCGCTCGACGGTTATATCGGCAGTTCTCCAATCCAGACAAATGCGGATGTACTTGGGTTAAACCTGGCTGTGGAGGAACATGCTGCTCAGGTTTTTCGTCGAGGTACGACGATGAGCGGTGTTATTGAGCGTCCAAAAGAAGCTGCGACAATCAAAAACCAGGATGCAATAGACAGACTGCTGGCAAAGTGGACGGACAGGTATTCCGGCGTCAGGAACGCATTCTCTGTTGCATTGCTTCAGGAAGGGATGAGCTACAAACAGCTATCTCAGGATAATGAGAAAGCGCAGCTGTTACAGTCCCGTCAATGGGGCGTGGAGGAAGTGTGCCGGCTCTATAAAATCCCGCCTCATATGGTGCAGATGCTGGCGAAAGCCACAAATAACAACATTGAGCACCAGGGGCTGCAGTTTGTGATGTACACGCTGTTGGCCTGGCTGAAGCGTCATGAAGGCGCATTAATGCGCGATCTGCTTTTACCCAGCGAGCGCGGTGATCTGTACATTGAATTCAATGTTTCTGGCCTGCTGCGCGGGGATCAGAAGTCACGCTATGAATCTTATGCCTTAGGCCGCCAGTGGGGCTGGTTATCGGTTAACGACATTCGCCGCATGGAGAACCTTCCACCTATCGCCGGAGGGGATAAATACCTGACGCCTCTGAATATGGTCGACAGTAAACAAATCTTACCTGGCAATAACGAGCCAACAGCTAAACAACTGGCAGAAATCGAAACTATTCTGGCCAGAGCCTGATTATCCCCCGCGCTGCGGGCTGACCTGGTATATTCTCATGACAACAAAATTAATTAATCTGCCGCATCTGGCAGAGATGGTCTTTGGCGTTCCTCATTACGCTACACAACAGACGATGGACGCCGTGAAGGCGGTATTGCTTCCCCGTATTCAGGGAACTGTGACGGATCCGGTCATTACGATGGCGCTAAATCCGGATGATTCGCCATCCCCGGAAGAGCTTCAGCCAGCCAGTGGTATTGCTGTGATACCTGTTCACGGGATACTGGTCCCCCGGCGAGGGCAAATTACAGCGATGTGTACCGAACTGACAAGCTATGAGCGAATCCGCAGCCAGCTGCATTCGGCATTAAATGACCCATCCATCAGTGAAATCGTTTTGGATATTAATTCCGGCGGCGGTTTAGCATCTGGGTGCAAAGAGCTGGCTGATTATATTTATCAGTCGCGAGAAACGAAACCGATCACCGCTATTGTGAACTTTAATGCCTTCTCTGCCGCGTATTTTATCGCGTCGGCCTGCAGCAAGATTGTCGCCAGTCAGACCAGTGGCGTTGGCTCTATCGGGGTGATCATGGAGCACCTTGATACGTCAAAGCTGGAAGAGATCATGGGCGTAAAATTTACTGCACTCTACCGGGGAGATAACAAGAATAATGGCACGTCACATGCCGCGTTGAGTGAATCGGCTCTGACGATGTTCAACAAAATGCTCGACGATATGTACGAGACATTTATCTCCTCTGTTGCTGAGTACCGTGGCCTTAAACAGCAGTCCGTAATCGATACCCAGGCGGGACTTTACTTCGGCGCTGATGCCATTTCTGCTGGTCTTGCTGATGAAGTTTCGGATCCTCAGTCCGCGATTAATGCCATTGCGGCAAAGTACAAACAACCTCAACAAACCACTTCCATAAAGTTGCAGGCAGCCGCGATGGACCTGCAAACAAGAATGTAACCCGGCGCTAACGCGTCATTACCAGAAAGCAGCCTGTTGGCTGCTTTTTTTATGCCAAAAAGAGAGAAAACTATGCCACAGATTGAAGAATTACGTCGTCAGCGTGCGGGTATTAATGAACAGGTACAGGCCCTGGCCACGATTGAAACTACCGGTGGAACGCTGACAGCGGAGCAGTTAACCGAATTTGCCAGCCTGCAGCAGCAGTTTACAGATATCAGCGCCAAGATTGAGCGTCTGGAAGCAGCTGAACGTGCTGCAGCGCTTGTTGCCAAACCGGTTAAAGGTACACAACAGGCTCCGGGTATCAGCGTTAAAGCAGAGCCAAAGCAATATACCGGCGCAGGAATGACCCGTCTGGTAATGTCGATTGCGGCAGCACAGGGTAACGTCCTGGACGCTGCGAAATTTGCAGCTGAAGAACTGAATGACCAGTCTGTCTCGATGGCCATCAATACAGCCGCCGCGTCAGGTGGCGTTCTTATTCCGCAAAACCTGCACAGCGAGGTGATCGAACTGCTGCGCGATCGCACCATCGTTCGTAAGCTGGGCGCGCGCTCCATTCCGCTGCCGAACGGCAATATGGCACTGCCGCGTCTGGCCGGTGGTGCGACGGCGAGCTACACCGGGGAAGGCAAGGATGCGAAAACATCAGAAGCGCGCTTCGATGATGTGAAACTCACTGCGAAAACCATGATTGCAATGGTGCCAATCTCCAACCAGCTGATTGGTCGTGCTGGCTACAACGTAGAGCAGCTGGTTCTGCAGGATATTCTGACCGCGATTTCTGTTCGTGAAGATAAAGCCTTTATGCGCGATGACGGTACTGGCGATACGCCTGTCGGTATGAAAGCGCGGGCAACTGAGTGGAACCGCCTGCTGCCGTGGGTAGCTGCTGCAGAGGTTAATCTGCAGACGATTGATACCTATCTCGACAGCATTATCCTGATGGCTATGGACGGCAACAGCAACATGATCAGCTGCGGCTGGGGTATGTCGAACCGTACCTACATGAAACTGTTCGGTCTGCGCGACGGTAACGGTAATAAGGTCTACCCGGAAATGGCCCAGGGGATCCTGAAGGGATTTCAGATTCAGCGTACCAGCGCTATCCCGGCAAACCTCGGTGACGCAGGCAAAGAGTCGGAAATTTACTTCGCTGACTTTAATGATGTGGTTATCGGTGAAGACGGCAACATGAAGGTGTCGTTCTCGCAGGAAGCCTCCTACCAGGACGGGGATGGCAATCTGGTTTCCGCGTTCTCCCGTAACCAGTCGTTGATCCGCGTGGTGACGGAGCACGATATCGGCTTCCGTCATCCGGAAGGTCTTGTTCTCGGGACAAAAGTGCTGTTTTAACTGGTCCTGCACGCTGTGCGACCACGGTCGCACAGCGTAAAAAGCACGTAATCCCCCAGGCCCGCAGCAGCGGGTTTTTTCTTTTCAGGAGCAAAACGATGACGACGAAAGCGGCAAAAGCAGCGGCAGCGGCGGCTGCAGCCGGTGATGTGAAAAAGCAGGATGAACTGACGCCGGAAAATACAGTGAACGGGGATGGCGGTCAGAATACTGCAGCGGGTTCAGGTGATACAGGTGTTGATCTGACCGGAAGTGAAACAAACGGGGCCACGCGCCTGACGGGAGCAGAAGTGGCGCGGAAAGCGGTTTTTTTCCTGGGACCCTATCATCGTTATTCACGCGGTGATACGGCCTGTTTTGATGCTGAGTACGCAGAGAAACTGGTTGAACGCCATATTGCGGTATGGCCAGAAGATGCGGAAAAGGCGCTGAGTCCCCGCAAGGGAGCCGATGACCATGATACTGACATTGGATGAAGTGAAAACCCAGCTCCGTCTGGAGCCGGATTTCACGGAGCATGACGACATGCTCACTAAAATGGTGGCGGCAGCGCAGAAGAGTATTGAGCGTGACTACTACTGCAAACTGGTGGGAAGCGATGACGAACTGCAGGCGCTGCCGGAAGGGGTACGCGGTTTTGTGGCGGATGAAGATATCCAGCTGGCCATGCAGTATCTGGTCGGGGATGCGTATCTGAATGGTTTCACTGGTCAGTGGCTGGAGACGGCTGCGGTCCGGCACCTTCTTTTCCCGTTGCAGGAGAACACGGTATGAGCCTGAAGCCGGAAGAAATGACCTGCCGTCTTTCGATTGGGTATATGCAATCCGGCCGGGGGCCGCTGGGTGAACATCTGCCGGAACAACTGGTCGCGACCGGGAAAGCCTGGGCGAAGCGCGAGCTGGTATCGGGCAGAAAGGTCCGCACACTGGATCAACAGCAGGTTGTTGAAACGTGTCTTTTTACCACTCATCCGAACCTGAATATTGATATCGACTGGAAAATAACGACGTCTGACCGGGTTTATACCGTTCGTAACGTCGAACGTCTTGCGGACCGCATCATCATCACAGGGGAGGCAGACGCACGTCATGATCGAGCTGGCATTAAAGACAGCACTTGAACGCCTGACCGGGCTGGATGTTTATCCTCTGCTCCTGCCTGATGAGCTGCAGGAGGGGATTACTTACCAGTGTATTTCCGATCCGGAGCTGTACGCCGGACTGTTGCGCACAGGTCTGATTGCGGGCCGCTTCCAGATAGCGATTCATCTGCTTAATGACTACACCCGCCTGTTACAGCTGGATAAGAAAATCAGCGCGGAATGGACCGCTATCGTGCATGGCCAGTTGGAGGGTTTTCCCGTGCAGAATGTGGTCCGTGGTGGAATACAGCAGAGTAAAACGGTACTGACCAGCGGCAATATTCAGTACCGGCTCGTGCGGGATTTTACCTTTCACTACCGGGACGTCTCACCATGATCACTATGGACGTAAAAGGGCTGGACGAGCTGGAGCGGCAGCTTACTGCGCTCGGTGAAAAGGTCGGCACGAAGGTGTTACGTGATGCAGGGCGTGAGGCGCTGAAAGTGGTGGAAGAAGACATGAAACAACATGCCGGCTTCGACGATGCGTCCTCTGCAGAGCATATGCGTGATTCCATCAAAATTCGCTCTTCCACCCGGAAAGGTCGCGGAAATACGGTGGTCACCCTTCGGGTTGGCCCCAGCAAAAAGCATTACATGAAAGCGCTGGCCCAGGAGTTCGGGACGGTTAAACAGGTTGCCGATCCGTTCATCCGTCCGGCACTGGATTACAACGTCCAGAAGGTTCTGCGCATTCTGACCGTAGAAATCCGCAATGGCATTAAGAACAGGTAGCAACCGCTGCCCACTATTTAAGAGAGAATCATTATGGTTGATGAAAATAACACGCCAAAATCATCCCCTGAGTACGCAATGCTTCCTGCCGGGACGGTGGTGAAGTTTGGCGAAGTAAACGCCGCCGTGGCGGCACTCAAACCCCTGATTAACTGTAAGGCGCTGGGCGCGACAGGTCAGACGGGAGGATTTGTCGACTGTACCACCCTGCTGGACAAGAGTAAGCAGTCAATATCCGACCTTCCGGAAGGGCCGGAGAAATCGCTGGGATTCATTGACGACCCGGGAAACGAGGATTTCACCGCGTTCCTCAATGCTGCAGAGCAGCGTAAGACCGTTCAGTTTTATATTGAGCTGCCGAACAAACGAACGGCCTCAATGATCCTCGCGCTTTCAGGCTGGCAGATGAACGAAATCACAGCGCCTGCCAGTGAAGTTATCCAGATTACAGTGCAGGGTAAGCAAAACAACATTAAATGGGGGATCGCCGCCCCGGCGCCAGATGCCGGAGCGTAATCCGTTTCCCGTTACACACCGCCTCCGGGCGGTTTTTTTCGTCTGAAAAACAGGATGCACCATGTCTGAATTTAGCCTCTCCGCACTGAAAAATGCACTGCTCAAAACGAAATCCACGCCTACTGAAACTGAAATTTTAGGCACAAAGGTTTACCTGCGCCGGCTAACGGCGGCTGAGCTTATTGATCATGAAGATGCACTCATCGAGGCGCAGACCTCTGGCAATGCCCGCATGGCGTCTGAGCTGAGCGTACAGATTGTTATCGACAGCCTGGTTCAGCCTGACGGCTCGCCGATTAAAGCCAAAGACAAACCCACGGCGAAGGAACTGCTGGCGGCACACGATAACGTTGTGCTTCTGGATGCCATCGACAAAGTGAAAAAGCACGCCATTGGTAAGCTGGAAACCGCCGAAAAAAACTGAGTGACTCGCCCTGGCTGGAGCTGATTTTCTGGCTGGCCGACCGCTGGGGCGAGCCTGACCCGTCAAAAATTGCGGCGCTTCCGGCTGACACGCTTTTCCACTGGCGTGCTTTCTTCCTCAAACAGGGCATTTTCAAAAAGCCTTCGCCAGAAGGTTCTGACAATAACCCGCCCCCTGTTAAATCACCCGCAGCAGCGAACCAGAGTCTGGATGCGCAGTGTGCGGCAGTCATTAAGGTATTAATGTAATGGGTGACGTTGCCTCTCTTGCCGTTGGGCTGCATCTGAATGCAGCGAACTTTAAATCGCAGCTGATGAGCGCCTACGGCAGCGCTGAGAGTCAGTCACGCCAGTTTAACCGCAATGCCCAGGCTGATGCGAAAAAGACAGAGGATGCCTATAAGCGTGTTTCCGCTTCGGTATCGGGGCTGGCTGGCAGGCTGGCAGGTTTTGCCGGGGCGGGTTTATCGCTGGGTACCATTATCAGCACCACGCGGCAGTACAGCCAGTCGTTGTCGGATTTGCAGGCTATCACCGGTGCCACCAGTGCGCAGATGAAACTGTACGATCAGGCGGCGCAGGAAATGGGCCGCACAACGGAATTCAGCGCATCACAGGCCGCCGAGGCCATTAAACTGATGGCTTCGGCAAAGCCTGAACTGCTGAGTACCTCTGCGGGGCTGACTGCGGCGACCAAAAGCGCATTAACGCTGGCCCAGGCGGCAGGGACGACGCTTCCGGATGCCACCCGAACGCTGGCCCTGTCATTAAACCAGTTTGGGGCGGGAGCCAGTGAAGCCGACCGGTATATCAACGTGCTGGCTGCTGGCGCGAAATTTGGCTCATCGGAGATAGCCGATACTGCTGCCGCGATTAAAAATGGCGGGGTGGCAGCGGCACAGGCTGGCGTGGGTTTTGAAACCCTCAATGCCGCCATACAGATACTGGCGGAGCGCGAAGTGAAAGGCGGCGAAGCCGGGACCGCACTGCGCAACGTGATCCTGAATCTGGAGAAGGGAACCGATAAGACCCTGAAGCCTTCTGTTGTCGGGCTGAGCCAGGCTCTGGAGAACCTGGCGGGAAAAAACCTGTCAACCAGGCAGGCCGTAAAGCTGTTCGGGGTGGAAAACCTCAGCGCGGCATCTATCCTGGTGCAGAACCGCGAGAAGGTGGAGTCGCTGACCGCCGCCCTGACCGGTACGCAGACCGCGCATGAGCAGGCCGAAATCAGGGTAAATAACCTGAACGGCGATCTTCTCAGCCTGACTTCGGCTTTTGAAGGTCTGATTATTAAGGTAGGACAGAGCGGAAACGGTCCGCTGCGCAGTGGTGTTCAGACCGTTACCGATGCCATTAATGGCCTGACGGATAATTTTAATACGGTCGCCAACGTTGCGCTGTATACGCTGATTCCTGTTCTGGCGACAAAACTGACGGCAGGTATCAGGGGGAACATTGGTGCCTGGGTTGAGCAGCAGCAGGCAGTCAGGGCCAGCGCGATGGCGCAGGCCGATATGGCGCGCAAAACGCTGGAAAGTACCGCTGCCACGCTGGCACAGAATAACGCAGAATTCGGGCGTTATCGGGAAATGGAGAAAAGCGCCAGACAATTTGGCCTTAACGTGAGTTACCAGAGCGAGTTTAACCGCTTAATCCGGCAGGAAACCGAGCAGACACTGCTCTCCACCCAGGCAAAGAGCCAGCTGAATGCTGCCAATAAACAGCTTTCCGTTTCAGCCCGCGCAGTCTCTGCAGCAGTAGGTATGGCCAGAGGGGCGCTGGCACTGGTGGGCGGTCCGGTGGGGGCGGCGATGCTTGCCGGTTCGGCGTTGCTCTATTTCCATAATCAGGCGAAGAATGCCCGCCAGTCAGCGATTGACCTGAAAAATGCTGTTGTTGAAACGAATGAAGAGCTAAAAAAACTGTCGCTTAACCAGCTCAACGTGAAGCAGCTGGACATTGATGAACAGTTTGAGAATCAGGTTATTCAGCGAAATAAACTGATTAAAGAAATTCAGGATGCGGAAAGCCGTATTGATGGCTTGAGTGGCTTCGATCCGTTCGGACAACTTAAAGGCGTACAGAATGATAAAACCCGCTACAAAGGGGATCTGGATGCCGTTGAGCAGGGGTTAAAACTCCTCAAAGAACGGCAAAAAATAGTCAAAGAGGCCATTGAACACGCTAAATCAGGGAAAACCGAACCCACGCCGAAGCCGGATAAACCAGGGAATGAAACAGGGAGCGATAAACCTGATACCCCCTGGACCGGAGAAGGCGGGGATACAGGGAAGGGGCAAAAGGCGAAGGTTAACCAGTATGAGCAACTGCGGCGTGAAATCGAAGCGGCGCATGCCTCAAGTCTCGGACGTATCAACCTGCAGGAGCAGGAAAGCGCCAGAAAACTCCTTGAAGCCGCCCGCGCTGACGGAGCCAGCGAGGCTGATATTCAGAAGACGCTGCTGCTGAATGCTGAAAACTATCAGAAACAGCGCCTCGAACTGGCAGAACAGTATGCGCCAGCCAGAGCAACTCTTACGAAAGAGCGCGAAGCGAGCCAGGCGCTGAAGTCGCTCCTGGATGCCCGTCTTCTGGATGAAAAGGAATACCAGACGGCCAGAATCACACTGGCACAAAGTACGGCCCGCGAACTGTTGCAGGCACAGGCAGCGGCAATGTCTGCCCCTCTGATTGATATCGCCGGGACGGTTGATCCGCTGGCAGAACTGCGCAATCAACTGGCCGAGCGTCAGTCATTGCTGCAGGCTTTTTACCAGAACGATGCGATCAACAAAGAGCAGTACGAACTGCTGAAGCAAAAGGCGTATAAAGATTCTGCTGATGCGCAGTACCAGACAGCGGTGGAGCTTTATAAGTCGCAGGGGAATCTGAACAGCCTCGCCATCGGCCTGATGGAAACCACCCAGGAGCGAACCTCCAACATGCTGACCGGCATGCTGAATGGTACACAGACACTCCGGGGCGGGATGATTGGGTTGTTTGCCTCCATGACTCAGTCGGTGATTAAAAACCTTGTCGATATGGCAACGCAGGCGCTGATTACCAACACCATTCTGAAATCCATTATGGGAATCGGCGGCAGTCTTTTTGGCGGTGCAGCCACCGCAAGTACCGGCACGGCCATCAGCAGTTTTGGCAGCAGTTTTAGTTTTAATGCGAAGGGCGGTGTTTATGACTCACCTTCATTAAGTGCCTACAGTAACGGCATCTATGACAGCCCGACCCTGTTTGCTTTTGCTAAGGGGGCTGGCGTGTTTGGTGAAGCTGGCCCGGAAGCCATTATGCCTCTGGCAAAAACGACTGACGGTACGCTGGGTGTCAGGGCGCTGGGGGACCCGGGTTCCTCTGGTAGTGGTATGAATGGGGGGATTGTTTATTCACCTGAGTATCACATTACCATCCAGAATGACGGGCAAAACGGGCAGATAGGGCCGCAGGCATCGCAGATGCTGGTCAAAATGGTCGACACGCGTGTCATGAGTATCCTGAGAACTCAGGGACGTGATGGCGGCATGCTGGCGGGAGGATAAGTGAAAACCTTTCATTGGGTACCCCGGGAGGGGATGCCGTCTTCTGTTTCCCCTTCGGTGACAACCATTAAATTTGGGGATGGTTATGAGCAACGTCGCCCGACCGGACTCAACCATCAGTTAATTAACTTCCAGCCTGTTTTCCGTATCACGTCGGACAATTCCCGCACCGCACTTGAAGCGTTTCTGGTCGAGCATGGAGGATATAAAGCCTTTCTGTGGCGACCGCCAAAATACAACCGCACGATTAAAGTTGTCTGCCGGGAATGGTCTGTTACGGACAACGTCACGTATTCTGATTTCAGCTGTAAATTTGAGCAGGTCATTGCTTAAGGATCCTTATGCAGGATATACCTCAGAACACCCTCAACGAAACCACGAAAACCGAGCAGTCGGCCCGCATTGATTTGTGGGAAATCGACCTGACGGCCTTTGGTGGCCAGCGTTACTATTTTTCAAATGAAGCGAACGAGAAGGGCGAGCCGGTCACCTGGCAGGGCCGGAAGTATGACGTTTACCCGATACAGGGAACCGGATTCGACCTGGTGGGGAAAGGAACTTCCGCCCGCCCGACGCTGGCAGTGTCGAACCTGTTTGGCATGGTTACGGGACTTGCGGCAGATATGCAGAGCCTCGTCGGGGCCACGGTGGTAAGGCATGTTGTATACGCCCGTTTTCTCGATGCGGTGAACTTTACAGGCGGTAACCCGGAGGCCGATCCGGAACAGGAAGTGGTCAGCCGCTGGGTGATTGAACAACTGTCGGAGCTGAAAGCCACCACGGCGACCTTTGTGCTGGCCACACCGACCGAAACGGACGGCAGCGTGTTTCCGGCGCGGATCATGCTGGCTGATGTCTGCAGCTGGACCTACCGTTCTGATGAGTGCGGCTATGCCGGTCCGCCTGTGGCGGATGAGTTTGACAAGCCCACGACAGACCCGGCAAAAGATGCCTGCAGCAAATGCCGTACCGGCTGCGAGCTGCGTGATAACCTGCCGCGCATCGGCTGCTTCCTCTCGATTAACCGTCTTTCCTGATGGATACACATATGAACAAAACTATCCTGGCGCATGCTGCTGCGTGTGCGCCCGCTGAATCATGCGGCTGGGTGGTGAATACGCCTGCCGGGGAGCGGTATTTTCCCTGCCAGAATCTTTCCGCTGAACCGACCCTGTATTTCCGCATGGATCCGGCAGATTACCTTCAGGCGCAGGCGGCGGGCGATGTGGTGGCCCTGGTACACAGCCATCCTGATGGCCAGCCGTTTCTCAGCGATGTCGATCGCCGCCTGCAGGTGCAAAGTGGCCTGCCGTGGTGGCTGGTCTGCGATGACCGGATATACAAATTTCGCTGCATGCCTTTTCTCACCGGGCGGGCATTTGATCATGGCGTGATGGACTGTTACACCCTGTTCCGCGATGCGTACCATCTGGCCGGTATTGAGATGCCGGATTTTGCGCGGGGGGAGGACTGGTGGAAGCAGGGAGATAATCTCTATCTGGATAATCTGGAGGCGACCGGATTTTACCGCGTGAATGCCGCAGAGGCACAGCCCGGAGACATTCTGATTTGTTGTTTTGGTTCATCGATTGCCAACCATGCCGCGATTTACTGCGGCGACGGCGAACTGTTGCACCATATTCCTGACCAGCTAAGTAAACGCGAGAGGTATACCGACAAATGGCAACGCCGCACACACTCAATCTGGCGACACCGGGCATGGCACGAGTCTGCCTTCACGGGGATTTACAACGATTTGGCCGCCGCTTCAGCCTCAGTATAAAAACGGGGGCCGAGGCCATTTACGCGCTGGCCATGCAGATACCGGGCTTCCGGCAGAAGATGAATGATGGCTGGTATCAGATACGCATCGCCGGTCAGGATGTGGATGAAACCAGCGTGTCAGCCCGTCTGCATGAGTCACTGCCGGACGGGGCCATTATTCATATTATCCCGCGTATGGCAGGGGCAAAATCCGGTGGTCTGTTTCAGGTTGTATTGGGTGCCGTGGCAATCGGCGCGTCCTTTTTTACGGCAGGCACTTCAATGGCAGCCTGGGGAGCGGCGTTATCTGCCGGTGGTATTTCGGCATCCTCAGTTCTGTTTTCTATGGGGGCGGCCATGATGCTGGGTGGAGTGGCGCAGATGCTGACGCCGCAGGCAAAAATCCCCTCGTCCCGGCAGACTGATAACGGCAAACAGAACACCTGGTTTTCGTCACTGGACAACATGGTGGCGCAGGGTAATGCCCTGCCGGTGTTATACGGTGAAATGCTGGTCGGCTCCCGCACGATCTCCCAGGAAATCAGCACACGGGATGAAGGTGGTGGGGGACAGGTGGTGATCATCGGTCGCTGACTTACTGCAGCATATTTGTATTTACATAGAACCGCCTCCGGGCGGTTCTGTCGTTTCAGAGGGAACAGATTATGGGTAAGGGTGGTGGCAGCAGTAAAACACCGCATGAGGCTCCTGACGACCTGAAATCCAGTCAGATGCTGACGGTAGTTGATGCCATCTGCGAGGGACCGATTGAAGGTCCTGTGGACGGGCTAAAGAGTGTCAGAATTAACAAAACGCCGGTCCTCGACAGCGACGGTAACGCGATGGTTCACGGTGTCACCGTGGTTTACCGCGTGGGGGAGGATGAGCAGACCGCGATGGAGGGGTTCGAAGACTCCGGTGCGGAAATCCTGCTGAGTGTGGAGGTGAAGAAGTCAGAGCCAGTGACCCGCACCATTACCACCAAAACGCTGGACCGTCTGCGCTTTACCTTTGGTGTGCAGTCGCTGGTCAGCACCAGTACCAAAGGTGACCGCAACCCGACCAGCGTACAGATGCTGATCCAGTTTCGCCGGGATGGCCAGTGGCAGGTGGAGCGGGATATCACCATTACGGGGAAAACGACCACGCAGTTTCTGGCATCTGTGGTGATTGATGATTTACCGCCCCGGCCGTTTGAAGTCCGCATGCTTCGCCTCACTGATGACAGCACGACAGACCTGCTGCAGAACAAAACGGTGTGGTCGGGCTATACCGAAATCATCGATGTGAAACAGTGCTACCCGAACACCGCCGTTATCGGGGTAAAAGTGGATGCGGAGCAGTTTGGCAGCCAGCAGGTCACGCGAAACTATCACCTGCGCGGACGTATTGTGCCGGTGCCGTCGAATTACGATCCGTTAAAACGGACCTGTACGGGAATATGGGACGGAACGTTTAAACCCGCCTGGACAGATAATCCGGCCTGGTGTGTGCTGGATATGCTGACTCACCCGCGCTATGGCATGGGAAGCCGCATTGGTGTTGCCGATGTGGACAAGTGGGCGCTGTATGCCATTGCACAGTACTGCGATCAGCCTGTTCCTGACGGTTTTGGCGGGACGGAGTCGCGTATCACCTGCAATGCGTATCTGACGGACCAGCGCAAAGCGTGGGACGTGCTGGGGGACTTCTGTTCCCTGATGCGCTGTATGCCGGTCTGGAACGGCAGCACCCTGACGTTTGTGCAGGACTGGCCCGCCGATAAAGTCTGGACCTATACGCAGAGTAATGTGGTGATGCCCGCTGATGGTGCGCCGTTCATCTACAGCTTCAGCGCACTGAAAGAGCGCCACAATGCCGCCGAGGTCCGTTACACCGACCCGAACAACGGCTGGGAAACGTCAACTGAACTGGTGGAAAACGACGCTGCCATCCGGCGCTACGGTCGCAACGTTCTGAAGATGGATGCGTTCGCCTGTACCAGCCGTGGGCAGGCGCACCGCGCCGGACTATGGGCCATCACCACCGAATTGCTGGAAACGCAGACGGTGGATTTTTCCGTAGGAGCTGAGGGGCTGCGACATGTTCCCGGCGATATCATTGAGGTCTGTGACAGTGATTATGCTGGCGTGACCGTGGGCGGACGCATCCTGTCGGTCGACAGCCTTACGCGCACGCTCACGCTGGACCGTGAGGTGGAGATACCGGCAGGCGGCAATGTGGTGCTGAACCTTGTGGGCAGCAATGGCCAGCCTGTTACCGTCGCGGTCACCGCGCACCCCGCCCCGGACCGCGTCACCGTCAGCCAGTTACCCGATGGCGTGGCGGAGTACAGTGTGTGGGGGCTGAAACTGCCGGACCTGCGCCAGCGGCTGTTTCGCTGCGTGGCCATACGGGAAAACGATGACGGCACGTATGCCATTACCGCCGTACAACATGTCCCGGAGAAAGAGAGCATCGTGGACAACGGGGCAACGTTTGATCCGTTGCCGGACACCGGTATCACGAACACGCCGCCTGCCGTGCAGCACCTGACCACAGAGATTCTGGCGGAGGATGGGCAGTATCAGGCGCGGGCGCGATGGGATACCCCGCGTGTGGTTAAGGGGGTTAACTTTTCCCTGCGCCTGACGGTGAAAGCGGAAGATAACAGCGACCGGCTGGCCAGCAGCCTGACCCTGACCGAAACGGAGCATACTTTCCGTAACCTGACGCCGGGACGTTACACCCTGACGGTGCGGGCGGTGAATACCCAGGGACAGCAGGGTGAGCCTGCCAGCACGGATTTCAGCATCGCCGCGCCCGCAGTACCGTCTTATGTTGAGCTGACTCCAGGCTATTTCCAGATAACCGCCACCCCGCGCCAGGCGGTATATGACCCCACGGTGCAGTATGAATTCTGGTTTACGGATAAAAAAATCGCCGATATCCGCCAGGTGGAAACCGATGCGCGTTATCTCGGCACTGCGCTGTACTGGATTGCGGCCAGCAGCAGTATCAAACCCGGCAAGGATTATTACTTCTATATTCGGGCCGTGAACCAGGTCGGGAAATCGGCGTTCGTGGAGGCTAAAGGGCAGGCCAGCAACGATGCGGCGGGTTACCTGGATTTCTTCAAAGGGAAAATCACCGAAAGCCACCTGGGTAAAGAGCTGCTGGAGAAGGTGGAGCTGACGGAAGACAACGCCAGCCGGCTGGATCAGTTTTCTGAAGAGTGGCAGGACGCGAACGGCAAATGGAATGCCATGTGGGGTGTGAAGATAGAGCAGACCAAAGACGGGAAGCACTATGTTGCTGGTCTGGGCCTGAGCATGGAGGACACGGAAGAAGGGAAGGTAAGCCAGTTCCTGGTGGCGGCTGACCGTATCGCGTTTATCAACCCGGCGAACGGCAATGAAACACCTGCCTTCGTGATGCAGGGTGACCAGATATTTATGAACGAGGTGTTCCTCAAATATCTGACGGCCCCGAGCATCACCAGCGGCGGGAACCCGCCCACCTTTATGCTGACGCCTGACGGCAGGCTGACCGCCCGTAATGCAGATATAAGCGGACATATCAGCGCGAATTCCGGCATCCTCAATAATGTGACGATAGCGGAAAACTGCACCATCAACGGCACGCTGCGGGCAGAGAATATTGTCGGCGATATTGTTAAAGCTGTGGGGCGGGCTTTCCCCGGAAGTGCTACTCACCCGAATGGAACCCTCACGGTTCAGATACAGGATGATCAGCGTTTCGACAGGCAAATAATCATTCCGTCCATCACCTTTGCAGGAAGAAAAGGAAAATCAGAGACAAGCAACGAGATATGGACAGACTGTGGGCTTGTAGTGAAGCACAACGGCAGAGAGATATATAACGCAAACCCGGAGATATCAGCGAGATCATTCAGCACAGTCCTTGATATGCCAGCCGGAGGTGGAAATGTGACCCTGAGCTTTACGGTGTCATCTATTGACGGTGGTGGTGGCGCCGGGGCTTCTATCAGCAGCCTGCTGGTTATCTTGGTGAAGAAGAACAGCAATGGTATCAGCATTCGCTGATGCCTGAATCCTTAAACGAGCGCCTGAATGGGCGCTTTTTTATTGCTGAAAACAAGAGGTAATGACATATGTCAGTACAAATTTCTGGCGTATTAAAAGACGGAGCAGGGAAACCGGTACAGGGCTGCATCATCCAGCTGAATGCGAAGAAAACCAGCCCGACCGTTGTTGTGGAGGTGATTTCATCCACTGTGACAGACGCTAACGGCCACTACAGCATTGAGGCTGAACCGGGTTATTACAGTGTGTCGTTGGTGCGGGAAGGTTTTCCTCCCGTACTCGCTGGCGACATTTACGTGGCCCCGACCGATGCGCCGGATACCCTGAATGCGTTTCTCGATGCGCCAAAGGATGCGGACCTTCGTCCGGAGGTGATGAAACGCTTTGAGGAAATGGTAAACCGCGTTGTGGATTTGAGCGGTGCAACAGAAAAGGATCGGGAACACGCCGAACAGGCCGCACAGTCAGCAGAGCAGAGTAATGATGCGGCAGCGTTGTCTGCAACGGTTGCGGCGGAGTCACAGCGCCTGGCGGCGCTCTCTGCCGATGCTGCCGATGTGTCTGCCCGATCTGCCGAAGATAATGCCCGGCAGACAGCACAGGACGTTCTGGCCAGTGGTGCAGATGCGGACAGTGCGGCAAAGTCTGCACAGGCAGCGACGGAACAGGCCGGAGTGGCAAAAACTGCCGCTGATACGGCACAGAAATCGCAGCAGGAGGCAGGTGCTTCGGCACAGTCTGCAGCCGGAAGTGCCGAAAGTGCCGCTTCATCAGCACAAACAGCGGGGGAGCATGCCGGTAATGCAGCCTCATCTGAAACCTCTGCGCGTGAAAGCGCCCTCACGGCTACACAGGCTGCAGAACAGGGTAATAACAGCGCGGCAGTTGCAGCCCTGAGTGAACAGCATGCCAGGGAATTCAGCAACAAGGCCGCTAAGTCAGAAGCTGAAGCAGCAGCCAGTGCAGAATCGGCATCTTCAAGTGGAGCATCAGCCCTGCAGTCAGCCGAAACGGCTGAGAACCAGAAGAATGCAGCCGCTGAGAGTGCCACCCGTGCACAACAGGCCAGAGATGATGCGCTGACTTCCCGGAACGAGGCAGTAAAAGCTGCTGAAACAGCAGCGACAGACGCTGCAGAGAAAGCAGCAGGCAAGGTTTCGGAGCAACTGAAAGACGCTGTTGCCGATGATACTCAGCGCGCAGAAGCCGCGATGGCTGGCGCTGAAAGTGCAGCAGCAGCCTCACAGGGATACCGCGATGAAGCGCGGGATATTGCTGAAAGTCTGAAGCTGGGAGATGCCAGTACAACGCAAAAGGGGCTTGTGCAGTTAAGCAGCGATGACGACAGCGACAGTGAAGCCCTTGCAGCGACACCGAAAGCCGTTAAAAAAGTCAAAGACCTGACGAACCTGAAAGCCCCGCTGGACAGTCCTGAACTGACGGGGACTCCAACCGCCCCCACCCCGCCATTAAGTGTCAGCAACAAACAGATTGCGAATACCGAGTTCGTTCAGGCGGCGGTAGCTGCGTTAGTTGGCTCATCTCCTGAAGCACTGGACACTCTGGCTGAGTTGGCTAACGCATTAAACAATGACCCGAACTTTGCAACTACGATGCTCAATGCGTTATCGGGTAAACAGCCGCTTAACGAAACGCTGACTAATCTGAGTGGGAAAGATGTAACTGGCCTGCTCCAATACCTTGGTTTAGTAGAAACGATAAAACTTGCTGCCGGAGCGCTGCCGATAACAGGAGGTAATTTAAATGGACAAATTACCTTTTCATTATTGCACCCCAGAAATGGCGCCAACCACCTAATATACAATGGTGACGATAAGGGAATACTGGCTTGTGGATATGGTTATTATCAGGGCAGATTTGATATTCATTTTTATGACGAAAAAGGCGCATGGGCATCAAATCCAGTAGCTATCTGGCCAAATGGGAATTGTCAGTTTGGAAATGTTTTCGATAATGGAAAGAGAGTTTATTCACCAAATAATCTCCCTCCTGACTCCTACCCTGTAGGGGCGCCAATTCCCTGGCCTTCAGACATTCCACCTGCTAACCATGCGATTATGCAGGGACAGCAATTTAATAAATCTGCCTATCCACTACTGGCTATAGCTTATCCTTCTGGGATTATCCCTGATATGCGCGGTCAGACGATTAAAGGTAAACCTGACAGCGGTCGTGCTGTGTTGTCACAAGAACAGGATGGAATTAAATCGCATAACCATAATGCCTCTGCTGCAAATACTGACCTTGGGACAAAAGCTACAACGTCATTCGACTACGGTACTAAAACATCGTCAACATTTGATTATGGAACTAAAACAACAAGCAATGCAGGTGCTCATAGTCATCGAACAAAAATTGCGTACGGTGGTGGAGGGTCTACAACGGTCACAGCCAATGCCGGGGCAACCAGTTCATGGGCCACGGATACTATCGAGTCTGCCGGTGCGCATACACACACTGTTGGCATAGGCGCTCATACTCATACTGTTGGTATCGGAGCCCATATTCATAACGTAGTGTTGGGAGCACATAATCACGCAATTACGGTTGACACTGCGGGTAATACAGAAAACACCGTAAAAAATACAGCTTTTAACTACTTAGTGAGGCTTGCATAATGGCTTTTAAAATGACTGATAATGATCGAGTTATTACTATCTATAATCTTTCATCTTCCACGAATGAATTTATCGGTAAAGGAGATGGGTTTATCCCGGCAAATACGGGGCTACCCGCTTACAGTACCGATATTGCACCACCTTCAGTATCTGATGGCTTTGTTGCTGTTTTTAATTTTGAGTCAAATAAGTGGACGGTTATTGAAGACCATCGAGGGAAAACGGTTTACAACATACATACAGGGAGTGCCACCACGATTAGCCAGTTGGGGAACTTGCCTGATAGTGTTGTTACTGTTGCACCTGAAGATCAATTTGTTAAGTGGGACGGGGAAAAATGGGTGCATGATACTGAAGCAGAAAAAACGGCGCTGATTACTCTTTTGACGCAGCAAAAAGACAGTCTTCTGACATTTGCCACATCAAAAATCGGACCGCTACAGGATGCTGTTGATCTGAGCATTGCAACCGATGCGGAAACAGCGCTTTTACTGGCATGGAAAAAATATAGGGTCCTGATTAATCGTATTAAGCCAGATGATGCGTCAGATATTAGCTGGCCAGAACAACCAGCTTAGAGAATTAAGAGCAGTCATGTCAGTTTTGAATACATTTATTCTGAAATGTTACAGGCTGGATTTTACAAATGTATGTGGAGTCACTATCTATATTTGATAATACCATGGACATGGCTCCTATTTTAACATTATCACCAATAATAACACCGCCAATAATGCAAGAGTTTGCGCCAATAGTTACGTTATTACCTATAGTTGCTACGGAGTGATCATCATCATCTCTGACGCCTATTGTAACATTTTGATGTATAATGGCATTATTGCCTATTCTTACTGCATCAGAGATAACAACACCTGTTAGATGGACAAAATTCGGTTTTTTACCAAT
Organism: Citrobacter sp. S55_ASV_140; assembly: GCF_018919505.1. Lineage (NCBI taxonomy): Bacteria > Pseudomonadati > Pseudomonadota > Gammaproteobacteria > Enterobacterales > Enterobacteriaceae > Citrobacter > Citrobacter sp. S55_ASV_140. The sequence continues at coordinate 3,249 of NZ_JAHLQZ010000003.1, read as the reverse complement.
GGAAGCTCTTAAACCTATCTCTGATGCGTATTTGAATTGTAATGCCCAATTTATTTTTTTCGCGGTGCGTTTCTGAGATTTATTACCATGGATATACATTTGATTCGCGAGTCTCCACCACATTAAAAAATGGCGAGTCCGGCATCTATGAGCAATTAATAGGCGTAGTGGAGTTATTTTTCCCTTTGGTGTTATCTCATCTCTCCACATCTGTTTTAATGATTTGCTTTTTTTTGATAGTAAAAAAGTAATTATAGATATGGTTTTCATTTTTCATTGCCATATTAAATAAAGTAACGATTTCAGACATTTTTGAGTACACGTCACATCAAATGTCTGTCCAACGTTATAGCCATTTGAGGGAGGATAGCAAATAAGTTGCAGGGTGTCTGTAACAACCTCCAGAGTAACATGCTGGGTTTTTATACTTTGTTAAGTAGAGCTGAAATAATTACGTTATGGTATTATTGTTTACTGCCACTCCGTTAAAATGCGCATTAGGTATAATTATTGAAATTCTAATTATACCTAATGCTAATAATTTTGATTGGACGTAAGTAATAAAATGCATGTAAGTATATACTGTAAACACCTTACTCACTTACTATCCACATGTCAGCCTCTTCAAACATTTCCTGAACAGTACGGCTTATCTGTTCCTTCTCATGCTTGCTGGCGTCAGTGTTGATCGCCGGCAGTGTCATCATCGGCTTAACCCGAACATCAGCATCGGGGAAGATCCGGTTCACTCTCTTTCTCAATTCGTCCAGAATGATATCTTTTGCACTGGGCAGTCCATCAAAATTCCTTTTGTCATAAACGAGTTCCACGAACATGCTTTAACTCCTCTTTACTGTGTTTAATGTTAGTATATACTGTATATATAAACAGTATGAGCGCGAGTGAGTTTATTATGAAGTTTTATTCACCAGCTGAGTTGCGCCAGATAGTTGCGCTTCCTTTATTTAGTGATCTTGCTCCATGTGGTTTTCCCTCCCCGGCGCATGATTACGTTGAACAACGCATTGATCTCAATGAACTATTAGTTCAGCACCCATGTGCAACATATTTCGTGAAGTCATCCGGTGATTCTATGACTGGAGCGGGGATCGGGAATGGCGATTTGCTGGTCGTCGACCGTTCCAGAAAGCCTGCACATGGAGATATTGTTATCGCTGCCATTGATGGCGAGTTCACGGTTAAACGTCTTCAGCTACACCCAATACTTATGCTTGTTCCTGAAAACAGCTCCTATGCACCCATTATGATAAACAGCGAAGATACGCTGGATATCTTTGGGGTTGTGACGTTTATCGTGAAAGCGGCAAGCTGATATGTTTGCCCTGGTTGATGTGAATTCGTTTTATGCGAGTTGCGAGACTGCATTCCGGCCAGATCTGAAAGGCAGGCCGGTAGTTGTTCTGTCAAATAACGATGGCTGCGTGATCGCCCGCAACGCTGAAGCCAAAAGAGCTGGTGTGAAAATGGGGGATCCGTATTTCAAGCAGAAGGACTTATTCCGTCGATATGGTGTGGTTTGTTTCAGCAGCAATTACGAGCTTTATGCAGATATGTCCAGCAGAGTAATGTCCACGCTGGAGGCAATGTCTCCCCGCTGCGAAATATATTCAATTGATGAAGCCTTCTGTGACCTGACAGGTGTAAGAAACTGCCGGGTTCTGCAGGAGTTTGGGCAGGAATTAAAAGACGCCGTTTATCAAAATACGGGTCTGGCGGTTGGCGTTGGTATTGCTCAGACAAAGACGCTGGCGAAACTGGCGAATCATGCCGCCAAAAAATGGCTGAGACAAACGGGTGGGGTGGTGGACTTATCTAACCTGGATCGCCAGCGCAAACTGATGGCTGCACTGCCGGTTGATGAAGTCTGGGGAGTAGGGCGCCGTATCAACAAAAAGCTGGAGGCAATGGGGATTAAAACGGTTCTGGATCTGGCTGATACTGATATTCGTTTTATCCGGAAGCACTTTAATGTTGTCCTCGAGAGAACGGTGCGCGAACTGCGCGGCGAACCCTGTCTTGAACTGGAGGAGTTTGCGCCAGTAAAGCAGGAAATTGTTTGTTCCCGGTCATTCGGGGAGCGTATTACTGATTATGACGCTATGCGGCAGGCCATCTGCAGTTATGCGTCGCGCGCAGCAGAAAAGTTACGTGGAGAGCATCAGTATTGCCGCTTCATATCGACTTTTGTTAAAACGTCACCCTTTGCGTTGAACGAACCGTACTACGGTAACAGCGCGTCGGTGAAGCTGCTCACCCCGACACAGGACAGCCGGGATATCATAGCAGCAGCGACGCGGAGTCTGGATGCAATATGGAAAGACGGACACCGATATCAGAAAGCCGGGGTAATGCTGGGGGAGTTCTTCAGTCAGGGCATCGCCCAGTTGAATCTGTTCGATGATAATGCGCCGCGCCGGGGTAGTGAGAAATTGATGGAAGTTCTGGATCATCTGAATGCAAAGGAAGGAAAGGGGGCGCTTTATTTCGCCGGACAGGGGATCCAGCAACAGTGGGCGATGAAGAGAGAGATGCTATCACCACGTTACACGACCCGCTATGAGGACTTGCTTCAGGTTAAGTAACAGGCTTAATTAAATCTGCTCCCTGATTTTTCACATTCCCGACGGCACGCGTCACGGCGTGCCATATAAATTTATCAGCTGGCACGGAACCGTCGGTAGCAATTTCCGCAGCTTCTTTCCCTCCGACGTCCTGCCTCATCCAGTTGCGAGCAGCTTCTGGTGACAGCACCAGTGGCCGCCTGTCGTGAATATCTACCAGTCCTCTGTCGGCAGCAGCTGTCACTATCAGAAAACCTTCTGCTTCATCTCCACGTTCGAATGGTGTGCTACCGATCGCCGCCATAAATATTGGCTTACCGTCTGCCCGGTGAATAAAGTAGGGCTGTTTTTTGTCGCCTTCCTTTCTCCACTCAAACCATCCATCAGCAAAGCAAATTGCGCGACCATGTTGCCAGAGTGGTTTAAACATTCTGCTGGTGGCCGCAGTTTCAGACCGTGCGTTAATTAGCGGCGGTTTATCCCACCAACCTGGGGCGTATCCCCAGATAACTGGATCAAGATGCAACTGCTCATCACGTTCGCTCAGAAGCAGAACTTTTGTTCCTGGTGCTACGTTGAATCTTCCGATTGGTTCTGGATCGTATGGAATATCGCGTTCTGATTCATCAGCGAGCAGGGCAAGATAATCTTCACGCGTCATTGACTG
>NZ_JAHLQZ010000039.1:0-30900 GCF_018919505.1 Citrobacter sp. S55_ASV_140 | reverse complement strand
TGATCGATCCCCTCGATCGGCGGCATCCGCGGTTCGATCCCGCTGGCGAGGATCGCCTCGTCAAAGGGTTCCAGATCGCGCGCGGTGACAACGTGGTTCAGTCTTAGCGTCACGCCCGTCACGTCGATCATCCGACGGTAGTAGCGCAGGGTTTCATAGAATTCTTCTTTGCCGGGGATCTGTTTGGCGATATTAAACTGTCCGCCAATCTCGCTATGGGCGTCAAACAGCGTTACGTGATGCCCGCGCGCGGCGGCATTAATGGCAAAGGCGAGGCCAGCAGGACCCGCGCCGACAACCGCCAGATTTTTCGGCACAGTGGCTGTAACGATCGGCATTTTGGTTTCATGGCAGGCGCGTGGATTCACCAGACAAGAGGTGACTTTGCCGACGAAGATCTGATCCAGGCAGGCCTGGTTGCAACCGATACAGGTATTGATCTCATCCGACCGTCCGCTTTGCGCTTTTGACAGCAGTTCGGCGTCGGCGAGGAACGGACGGGCCATCGACACCATATCGGCATCGCCGCGGGCCAGAATGTCATCGGCGACTTTAGGATCGTTAATGCGGTTGGTGGTGACCAGGGGGATCGTCACATGACCTTTCAGCTTGCGCGTCACCCAGCTAAATGCGCCACGCGGCACCGGGGTGGCGATGGTGGGAATACGCGCCTCGTGCCAGCCAATACCGGTGTTGATAATAGTTGCGCCTGCGGCTTCTACAGCCTGCGCCAACTGGACTGTTTCCTCGAAGGTGCCGCCGTTTTCTACCAGATCGAGCATCGACAGGCGGAAGATAATAATAAAGTCATTGCCGGCACGCTGACGTACTGCCCGCACCACCTCGACGGCAAAACGCATGCGGTTGGCATACTCACCGCCCCATTCGTCGTCGCGCTGATTGGTGCGCAGGGTCAGGAATTCGTTGATGAGATACCCTTCCGAGCCCATCACTTCCACGCCATCGTAGCCCGCTTCTCGCGCCAGCTGCGCGCAGTGGGCAAAATCCTCAATCAGCTGCAGAACTTCATCGTGCGTCAGTTCATGCGGCGTAAAGCGGTTGATAGGGGCCTGAATGGCGGAAGGCGCCACCAGATGCGGCTGATAGCTGTAACGCCCGGTATGCAGGATTTGCAGTGCGATTTTTCCGCCTTCGTCATGCACGGCATCGGTAATCACGCGATGATGCGCGAGCTGGCTGGTATCGTTGAGCACCGCGCCGCCTTCCATACCCACGCCGGATAACGCTGGCGCAATGCCTCCGGTCACAATCAGAGCCACGCCGTGACGCGCGCGTTCGGCATAGAACGCGGCCAGCCGTTGGGCGCCATCGGGATACTCTTCCAGCCCGGTGTGCATTGAACCCATCAACACGCGGTTTTTAAGCGTGGTGAAGCCTAAATCGAGCGGGGCGAACAGCGACGAATAGCTCATAAAGGTGTCCAGTATGTAAAATTATTGTTATGTGGTCGGATGAGTTAATAATTTAGCCGTCGCAGCGTAAAAGGGAAAAGGGGAATGCCGTGATTGTGATGGGATTCAAAAAAGGAGTGGGGCCAGAGAATGATTCTGCCGGATGGCGGCTACGCCTGAGCCTACAAAGGACACGCTTTCGTAGGCCGGATACGCGCAGCGCCATCCGACAGGTATTACATCTGCTCCACGCTCACCCGTAATGCTGCCAGGGCTTTGCGTGTTGATCGCAACACCAGATCGCATTGCTCGATCGTTAACGTTAGCGGCGGTTCGATGCGGATCGTCTTGGCATTGTTCAGGGTCCCGGCGACCAACACCCGCTGGCGGAACATCTCACTGGCAAAGTTATAGCCGATTTCATTATCGACAAACTCAATCGCCATCAACATGCCTTTGCCGCGTACATCGTGCACCAGATCCGGGTATTCCCGCGCAAGCTGGCGGAAACCATCCAGCAACATATCGCCTTTCTGCTCTGCCTGAGCCGGTAAATTTTGCTCCAGCAGGACGTTAATGGTGGCCAGCGCCGCCGCACACGCGAGCGGGTTGCCGCCAAACGTAGTGGTATGCAGGAAAGGATTATCGAACAGGACGGAGAACACCTCTTCGGTGGCAATGGTTGCGCCAATCGGCATCACGCCTCCGCCCAACGCTTTGGCCAGACACATAATGTCGGGCTGCACGTTTTCGTGCTCGCAGGCGAACATTTTGCCGGTACGCCCCATGCCGGTCTGCACTTCGTCAAGGATCATCAGCGCGCCAAACTCATCGCAAAGTTTACGCACGGCGGTCAAATACCCTTGCGGCGGCAGGATCACGCCCCCTTCACCCTGGATAGGTTCGAGGATCACGGCTGCGACGTCGTCACCGGTCTTTTTACATTCGCTGAGCATGGTACGCATCGCGTTAGTATCGCCAAACGGCACATGACGGAAGCCCGGCAGCAGCGGCATAAAGGGTTTACGGAAGGTGGATTTCGCCGTGGCGGACAGCGCGCCCAGGGATTTACCATGGAATGCGCCGCTGGTGGCGATAAATGTAAATTTACCGCGTGGCGATTGATACGCTTTCGCCAGCTTCAGGGCGGCTTCAACCGACTCGGTCCCGCTGTTACAGAAAAAACTGTATTTCAGCTTACCGGGCGCCAGTGCGGCGAGGGTTTTTGCCAGCATGGCCCGCAACGGGTCAAGTAACTCCTGGCTGTGCAGAGGTTGTTTCGCGAGTTGATTCTGTACGGCGGAAACCACGACTGGATTACGGTGCCCCACGTTGAAAATGCCAAAACCACCCAGGCAATCAACAAACTCCTGTCCCTGGGTGTCGACAAGCGTATTCAGGCTTCCCGCTTGCCACTCTACGGCTCCGTAATCCCCGCCTGCAGTTACAGATTTTCGATACTCTAAGAACCCCGGATTGACATGCTCCTTAAAGTACTCAATCACCTCTCGGTTTAATGATTTCATTTCCTCATGATCAAGCGTGCGCTTTTCGATGAGATTCAGTGCGTGTGCGCTGCAGGCCAGGGCCGATGCGCTGGAAGGTAACCTGTTCAAAATATGCTCCCGGAGCTGGCGTATCACATGATACTGATTTAAGTATTGCAGGGATTGCGCCATTCCGGCGCGCTTAGCAAAAATCGGGATAAACACCAGGAAACATCTTATTTGCGCAACATTTAATGCCAGCATTTAACATTTGCTGGCATTTTGCCCAGATTTGGCACCTGAAAACAGATCGAATTAACGCGTATTTGCGCTAAAAATGGGCAATGTTTGCACTGTCACGGTGCGGGGGAAGACGTGTAATTGAATAGTTACTTAATGAAAGTATTTTAAATCAACGAATTAGAATGCGTACAGATTTTGAGGTTTAATCGCAAATTGCGATCTAAATCAAATTTAACAACTAAAGATAAAAAGATTATCGCCGAAATAACATAAGCCGAAAGAGTTAACAACCAGATAACCTGCACAGGACGCAACCATGTCTTCTCATCCCTACGTTAGTCAGCAAAATACACCGCTGGATGATGATATCACCCTCATGTCCACCACCGACTTACAAAGCTATATCACTCATGCGAACGATACCTTTGTCCAGGTCAGCGGCTATCAACTGAATGAATTGCTCGATAAGCCGCACAACCTGGTTCGTCATCCGGACATGCCAAAAGCGGCGTTTGCGGATATGTGGTACACCCTTAAACAGGGTGAGCCATGGAGCGGCATTGTGAAAAATCGGCGTAAGAATGGCGATCACTACTGGGTGAGGGCCAACGCGGTGCCGATGGTGCGGGAGGGGCGAGTGACCGGGTACATGTCGATTCGCACCCGGGCAACTGACGAAGAAATTGCGGCAGTAGAGCCTTTATATAAGGCGCTGAATGAAGGACGTTGCAACCGACGTATTCATAAAGGGTTGGTGGTACGCAAAGGCTGGCTGGGTAAACTCCCGGCACTGCCTATTCGCTGGCGGGTACGCAGCGTGATGGCATTGATGTTTGCCGTACTGGCGACCGCATTGCAGCAAACGGGCGCCGAATGGCCGTTACTGTTGATGAGTGCGTTGGTAATGCTGCTGGGGACGGCTATTTTCGAATGGCAAATTGTGCGTCCCATCGAGAATGTTGCTCGTCAGGCGTTGAAAGTGGCGACCGGTGAGCGCAACAGCGTATCGCATCTTAACCGCAGTGATGAACTGGGTTTGATGCTGCGAGCGGTGGGGCAACTGGGGTTAATGTGCCGTTGGCTCATCCATGATGTCTCCAGCCAGGTGAGTTGTGTGCGCAGCGACAGCGAAACGCTGGCAAAAGGCAGTGATGATTTGAACAAGCATACGCAGCAGACCGTGGAGAATGTGCAGGAAACGGTGACCACCATGAATCAGATGGCGGCGTCGGTGAAACAAAACTCTGAGACCGCCGCCGCGGCCGATAAACTCTCGATTGCTGCCAGCAGCGCGGCAACACACGGCGGCGAGGCGATGGATATCGTCATCAAAACCATGGATGATATTGCCAACAGCACTCAGCGGATCGGCACCATTACCACGCTGATTAACGATATTGCTTTCCAGACCAATATTCTGGCCTTGAACGCCGCCGTTGAAGCCGCGAGGGCGGGCGAGCAGGGCAAAGGTTTCGCCGTAGTGGCGGGAGAAGTGCGTCATCTTGCCAGTCGTAGCGCCAGCGCGGCCAATGATATCCGCAAGCTGATTGATGCCAGCGCCGATAAGGTACAGTCCGGCTCCGATCAGGTGCACGCCGCGGGGCGTACGATGGACGATATTGTGGCGCAGGTGCAAAACGTCACTCAACTGATCGCGCAAATCAGCCACTCAACGCAGGAACAGTCCGATGGTCTTTCCAGCCTGACTCGTGCGGTGAATGAACTGAGCAGCATTACGCAGAAAAACGCTGAACTGGTTGAAGAGAGTGCCCAGATTTCCGCGATGGTGAAACATCGCGCGGGTCGTCTGGAAGATGCGGTCACGGTGCTGCATTAATCTTAACCACAGCAGGCGCAACGCCGGACACGGGTTCCGCCTGCTGCGCAGATTAATCTAACTGAGTAATGTCCAGCGCGGCGCGATCGATAATACCAATGATTTTTTTGATCTGCGCCTCGCTGGTATCACCATGATTGACGCGTAGGTCCAGCACAGCTTTGAAGTTCTCCAGCGCGCGTTTCATCTGTGGGTTTTTACGTAATTCAAAACCCACACAGCGGGCTTTAATACGTTCGTGGATATGTTCCAGATGTTCGCGGTTCTCATCCAGCCACTGCAGACCTTGAGTCGTGATGGCAATCTGCTTACGCCCACCTTCCTCGTCGCTGATGGCGATCAGGGCTTGATCCTGCAACAGATCCAGCGTCGGATAGATAACGCCCGGGCTCGGGGTGTAGTTACCCTGAGTCAGGGTTTCAATCGCTTTGATCAGTTCATAGCCGTGGCTGGCGTCGCGGGTCAGGATATCCAGAATCACCAGGCGTAATTCGCCGTGACCAAAGAAGCGCTGCCGACGACCACCGCCGCGACCGTGGCGGTGTCCGCATCCTTGTTCATGGCGATGTTCTTTGTTACAGCCTTCGTGGCGATGCTCTTCACCTTTGCAGCAGCCTGCATGGTGCTCACTGTGGCGGCTTTCGTGGTGATGTCCTTCACCCTTGCAGCAGCCTTCGTGTTGGTGCTCTGTCTGTTTACAGCAATCTTCATGATGGTTTTGCATCATCGTCTCCTGATGTGTTTTAGATATATCTAATTTATATCTAAATGTTGTTTTTACGCAAGTCGACAAATTCAATATTGTTTAATTTATTGATTATTATCTATTTTTATAAGGTCTGTGATGGCTGGTAATCACAATGTGGCTATATCAAAAAAGTGCTTGCAATCTTTCTGATTAGCAATCATTATCATTTAAAAATAAATTTAGATATATCGTATTATCTTCACGAAGGCGAAAAAATGACAAAAAACACCTCACGTTACCCACAGCGCGTTCGCAATGAACTGCGCTTCCGTGAACTTACCGTCCTGCGCGTAGAACGTATTAGCGCGGGTTTTCAGCGCATCGTACTGGGCGGTGATGCGCTGGACGGTTTTAGCTCGCACGGCTTTGATGACCATACCAAGGTCTTTTTCCCGGAGCCGGGCAGCCATTTTGTGCCGCCTGTTGTCACCGATGAAGGCATTGTCTGGGCCGAGGGTGTGCGTCCGCTCTCCCGTGACTACACGCCGTTGTATGACGAAGCGCGCCATGAGTTGGCGCTGGATTTTTATATTCATGACGGTGGCGTGGCGAGCACATGGGCGATGAATGCTCGCGAGGGTGACAAGCTGACGATCGGTGGTCCGCGCGGTTCTTTGGTGGTGCCAGAGGATTATGCGTATCAGGTTTACGTGTGTGATGAATCAGGAATGCCCGCGCTGCGCCGACGGCTGGAGTCGCTCAGCCGTTTAGCGGTACGCCCGAACGTAACGGCGCTGGTAAGCGTGCAGGATGCGGCGTATCAGGACTATTTTGCCCATCTCGACGAGTTTACTATTCAGTGGTTTATCGGCCATGACGAACAGGCGGTGAACGAACATTTATCGCGGCTGAACGTGCCCGCAGACGATTATTTCATCTGGATTACCGGCGAAGGCAGGGTGGTAAAAAACCTCTGCGCCCGCTTTGAAACCGCGGCGTTCGATCAGCAACTGGTGCGCGCAACGGCTTACTGGCATCAACGCCGTTAATCAGTAATTCGATGGCGGCACGCCAAACGCCTGGCGAAATGCATAGCTAAATGCCGCGGTGCTGGAATACCCCACATCCAGCGCCACGGCAGTTACGCTTTTATTTTTCTTCAGCATTAATACGGACTCCAGAATACGCATTTTTTGCTTCCAGACGCTGAAGGGCAATCCGGTTTCTTTTTTGAAATGCCGTGAAAAGGTACGGGCTGACATGCCCAGATGCTGCGCCCAGTATTCAACCGAATGCTCCAGCGCCGGGGATTCCTGAATTGTCCGGCACACTTTGGTTAATTCGCGATCGTGCGGCCAGGGTAATACAAAAGCGACTTCCGGGAGCTGCAGAATAATATCGACCAGAACACTAACCAGCTTGCCCTCTTTTGACTGGCTATCATAATGGCCCGAAATTAAATTGGTGGCGTAATGAATAAACTCTCTGGCGAAATCACTGATCGCCACCACTTTACATTCATTAATGCTCTCTTCAAGAAAACCCGGCTTAATATCCAGATTCTCTAAATGCACATCATCCAGTGCCCAGACCGCATGTTCGGTATTATTGGGGATCCAGATGCCATAATGCGCCGGGATTATCCAGCATTTGCCGGCAACATCAATTCGCATGCTGCCTTTACGGGCGAAATGAAACTGCATAAAAGAGTGCGAATGCTGCGGAACATGATGGTTGGCTTCCAGGACATAAGAACGAAAGTACACGTCCTGCGGCAACTCCGTAATGGAGTTATCGGGGAATGAATTCCACTGTTTTTGCGCGAGAGTCTCCATAAATAAATCGTCAATGCTCCCGGTGATATGTCCGCTATTCGATAGATCTTGTCCGCAGATCATAATACATACATTCAGTTTTCCATAATAATCTTGCGTAACGATTTTTAGCCCACTTTGGTAAATACCATGAACACGCTTTGTTCAGATGCTGTCATCGTCAATGAAACAAATGATAACTGGACCCGAATGGGGAAAGAGCTACTTTCGCAAGCGGATATCCAGATTAATGGCTCTCGTGCCTGGGACATTCAACTTCATCATGCCGGTTTCTTTAAGCGGGTACTGCAACAAGGCTCGTTAGGGCTGGGCGAAAGCTATATGGAAGGCTGGTGGGACTGCGAGCGGCTCGATATTCTGTTCTGTAAAATTCTCAAAGCAAAACTCGACCAGCAAATGCCGGGCAACCTGAAAGATATTTTACGCATTGCCAGCGCTCGCCTGTTTAATTTGCAGTCGCGGAGCCGCGCGTGGATTGTCGGCAAAGAACATTATGATATTGGGAACGATCTTTTTGCGCTGATGCTGGATCCGCATATGCAATATTCCTGTGGTTACTGGAAAGACGCGACCACATTAGACGATGCGCAAAATGCCAAATTAAAAATGATTTGTGAGAAGCTACAACTCAAACCGGGTATGCGTTTACTCGATATCGGTTGTGGCTGGGGCGGACTGGCGGAATATGCAGCGCGTCATTACGGCGTGGCGGTAGAAGGCGTCACTATCTCTAAAGAGCAGCAGAAAATGGCGCAACAGCGCTGTGAAGGACTGGACGTTAATATTCTGCTGCAGGATTATCGTGACCTCGATAAACACTACGATCGCATTGTCTCCGTGGGGATGTTCGAACACGTCGGGCCGAAAAACTACGACACCTATTTCAGCATCGCCGACCGTTGTTTAAAACCGGACGGGCTGTTCCTGCTGCATACCATTGGCAGCAACAAAAAGGGGATGAGTGTCGATCCGTGGATCAATAAATACATTTTCCCGAACGGTTGCTTACCGTCGATATCGCATATTGCCGAGGCCAGCGAATCACGCTTTGTAATGGAAGACTGGCATAACTTTGGCAGTGATTACGATAAAACGCTGATGGCCTGGCATGAGCGTTTTAATCAGGCATGGCCGGAGCTGTCTTCACGTTACTCCGCCACCTTCAGAAGAATGTTTAATTACTATTTATGCGCCTGCGCTGGGGCTTTCCGCGCCAGAGATATTGAGCTTTGGCAGGTACTGTTTAGCCGCGGCGTCGAGGGTGGCCTCCGCGTTTATCGTTAACGTTCTGCCTGATGCGCGAAGCGCATCAGGCATTTATCACTTAACCCAACTCACTCTCCGCCAGCGCTTTAAATACCATTGCGACGGCATGCGCCCCGGGATCCATATTACCCAGCAAACTTTCGCTGCTCAGATACGATGCGCGACCCGCATTGGCTTTGCTCGACAAACAGGTTCGTTCGGCCCCGGCTTGCGCGGCGTCAAAAGCGGCATGCAGGTTGTCCGGCTGCGCCAGCAGTGAGATCAGCGCGGGTTGCAGTGCATCTATCATGGTGCGATCGCCTTCGTCTGCGCCGCCGTAGAACTTCATCTGATCCAGACCCGCATTCAGCGCTTCGGCAACGTTAGCTCCCTGTTCCAGTTTCTGCCCGGCGGCGGTAAAGAAAATAGACATCAGCACGCCGCTGGAACCCCCCATCACCACGGTCAGGCGTTCGCCAATCAGCGCGAACAGCGTGGCAAGGTCATCCAGCGGAAGCTGCTGACGCTGCAGCAGACTGGCAATTTCACGCGCGCCGGCGGCAAAGGTTGAACCCGTATCGCCATCGCCGACTTTGGCATCCAGCGCGTTGAGATGTGCTTCCAGATTGGAAAGCGTTCCGGTGACCTGCTCCACAATTTCAGCGACCCGCGCGTTGGCAGAGGGCTGGAATTCCACGCGCGCGCTACGCTGGGATGGTGGCGCGTAGCTGATTTCACGCGGTGGGACGGGAGTCGGCCAGTTGCTGGTTTCCACTTCGGTCAGCAGCGCTTTTTCGATGCTCTCTTCCAGCACGATGGCCGTTAGTGAGAATCCTTTCATATCCAACGCGGTGACCAGCGAGGCCGGACCAATCAGCCAGTCGATGCGTGGGGATAGCGGACTGCTGGCCAGTTCGCGGGTGATAATGGCCATTTCCGCAACGGATACGCCGCCAAGATTGTTAATCATCATCGCCACTCTGCCGGTTTCAGGCAGGACCGTCAGCAGTTTATCCACCATCAGGTTCACCACCTGCGCGCTGTTTTGGGTATCAATAACCGAGGCCCCCGGCTCGCCGTGAATGCCCATGCCCAGCTCAGCATGACCCGGATGATGGCGTGGCGCGGCGTCGGTTTCTTGCGGCAGATGACAGCTGGAGAGGGCGACGCCCAGGCTGAAGGTGTTGTTGGCTGCGTACTGCGCTTCACGCAGGACGGTGGCGAGGTTGTAGCCGCGTTCAGCGAAATAGCCGGCGATTTTATGCACCAGGATGGTTCCCGCAATGCCGCGTGGGTGTTTGTTATCCGGCAGGGAGATGTCGTCACCGACTATCAGCATTTCAACGTTGTAGCCCAGGCGTCGCGCTTTCTCGGCGGCGAGACCGAAGTTAAGACGGTCACCGGTGTAGTTCTTCACGATCAACAGACAGCCAGCCTCACCGGTCACTGCCTGAATAGCGGTCAGTACCGCATCCACGCTCGGGGAGGCGAACACGTCGCCGCAGACCGCCGCAGTCAGCATACCTTTGCCGATAAACCCAACGTGTGCGGGTTCGTGCCCTGAACCGCCGCCGGAGATCACCGCCACGTTATTTTTGTTAAGGTCGCGGCGAACCACGACGCGAATGGCCGGATCGCTCTCCAGACGCGCCAGGTTATTCCACGGGCTGGTGATAATTGCACCGTCGATCACGTCGCTCACAAGCTGAGTGCGTTGGTTAAAAAAGAATTGAGACATAACGGCTCCTCGAGGTTGAGTGTAAGACAAACCCCCGAATGCATGTTCATGGTGCGGAGGCGATAGAGAGATTCTGGCGAAGTCAGCATGGAAAAAAACAACGCGAAAATGAGTTTCATTACGAAACGTGATTGCTGTTTTTTGTTCCGAAATGAAACTTAATTAGGCGAGAAATCAGCACAATGCGAACTCGCTCGACTTTTTTCTTCTGCGATCAGAGCAGGCCACACGGCGCGGCCAGCCTTTTTTTGCGGGTTTTTACGCAGGGTGGCGCGTAATTGGGGAAATTGATCTTCGTGTTGGTCGGTGATTTCGCGGTAAAGGAACGGATCGGGATCGCAAACCTTATTATTTTTGTGGTTAAGTGTTCCAATATGAAACGTGTGCCTTTTTTATCTGTTTCATATCAGAACAAAATGACGAAAGATTTTTTTGTGCACGCCTCGCCATACAGTTATTACATCGCTCCGGTACGTCCGCTTTCGCCGTCAACATCAGGCTAAACGGGTTAACGCCAGGGCTCACCATGTAAAAACATGTACTTATTTGAGGATGAAAGGAATGCTAAAAGTTATTCAATCTCCAGCCAAATATCTCCAGGGTCCTGACGCTTCTACCTTATTTGGTCAATACGCTAAAAATCTGGCGGACAGCTTTTTCGTGATTGCGGACGACTTCGTCATGAAGCTGGCGGGAGAGAAGGTACTCAATGGTCTGCATAGCCATGACATTAGCTGCCACGCGGAACGCTTCAACGGTGAATGCAGCCATGTTGAAATTAATCGCCTGATTGCCATTCTGAAAAAACACGGTTGCCGTGGTGTGGTTGGGGTTGGCGGTGGGAAAACGTTAGATACCGCCAAAGCGATTGGTTATTACCAGAAGCTGCCGGTGGTGGTGATCCCAACTATCGCATCTACCGATGCGCCAACCAGCGCGCTGTCCGTTATCTATACCGAAGCGGGTGAGTTTGAAGAGTATCTGATCTACCCGAAAAACCCGGATATGGTGGTGATGGATACCGCAATTATTGCCAAAGCGCCGGTACGTCTGCTGGTGGCCGGGATGGGCGATGCGCTCTCTACCTGGTTTGAAGCGAAAGCCTGTTATGACGCCCGAGCGACCAGCATGGCGGGGGGGCAGTCCACCGTGGCGGCGCTGAGCCTGGCGCGCCTGTGCTATGATACCCTGCTGGCGGAAGGCGAAAAGGCACGCTTAGCCGCCCAGGCTGGCGTGGTGACCGATGCGCTGGAACGTATTGTCGAAGCCAACACCTACCTCAGCGGTATCGGCTTTGAAAGCAGCGGCCTTGCGGGGGCACATGCCATCCATAACGGCTTTACGATTCTGGAAGAGTGTCACCATCTGTACCACGGTGAAAAAGTCGCCTTTGGTACGCTGGCGCAGCTGGTGCTGCAGAACAGCCCGATGGAAGAGATCGAAACCGTGCTGAATTTCTGTCAGAAAGTGGGCCTGCCGGTAACGTTAGCGGAAATGGGCGTGAAAGACGACATTGACGGCAAGATTATGGCCGTGGCTAAAGCCACCTGCGCAGAAGGTGAAACCATTCACAATATGCCGTTCCCGGTGACGCCTGAAAGCGTACATGCCGCTATTTTGACGGCAGACCTGCTGGGACAGCAGTGGCTGGCGCGTTAATCGGGCATAGGTAAATTTACCCAGCATCTTCTCCCCCTCTGACAGTCTCTGCCGGAGGGGTTGTCTATGGCAAAACAGCGGAAATGGATATGACGGCGCACACGCATAGCATCGGGCAGGAAGTCTCTTCGGTTCTCGCCCAGTCCTGGCATCGTTGCAGCAAGTTTATGCAGCGGGAAACCTGGCAGGCGCCGCATCAGGCGCAAGGGCTGACCTTTGAGTCGATTTGTCGTCGCAAGACGGCGCTGCTGACGATTGCGCAGGCCGCGCTGGAAGATGCCTGGGAGTTTATGGACGGTCGTCCGTGCGCACTGCTGATTCTGGATGAATCAGCCTGTATTCTCAGCCGTTGCGGCGATCCGCAGACGATAGAACAGCTGGCGGAGCTTGGATTTCGCGACGGCAGCTATTGCGCGGAAAGCATTATCGGCAGTTGTGCGCTGTCGCTGGCGACGATGCCGGGGCAGCCGACAAAAACCTCTGGCGCTCAGCATTTTAAACAGGCGTTGCATCCGTGGTCGTTCTGCTCGACGCCGGTGTTCGATAACCATGGGCGTCTGTTTGGCTCCATCTCATTATGCTGTCTGGTAGAACATGAGTCCGTTTCTGATTTATCCCTGACGCTGGCGATTGCCAGAGAAGTCGGTAATTCATTACTGACCGACAGCCTGCTGGCAGAATCCAACCGCCATCTGAACCAGATGTACGGGCTGCTGGAGAGCATGGATGATGGCGTGATGGCCTGGAATGAGCAGGGGGTGTTGCAGTTCCTCAATGCGCGCGCGGCGCTGCTTTTGCATCTCGACGCGCAGGCCAGCCAGGGCAAAAACATTCACGACCTGCTCAATTTGCCCATGCTGCTGCGTCGGGCAATTAAACATGCCCGCGGTTTGAATCACGTCGAAGTCACTTTTGAAAGTCAGCACCAGTTTGTTGATGCCGTCATCACCCTGAAGCCGATTGTTGAGGAGCAGGGCAACAGCTTTATCCTGCTGCTGCACCCGGTGGAGCAAATGCGTCAGCTGATGACCAGCCAGCTCGGTAAGGTGAGCCACACCTTTGAGCAGATGTCGACGGACGATCCAGAAACCCGACGCTTGATCCATTTTGGTCGTCAGGCGGCAAGGGGGAGTTTCCCGATCCTGCTGTGCGGGGAAGAGGGCGTCGGGAAAGAGCTGCTGAGCCAGGCCATTCACAATGAAAGCGAACGCGCCAGCGGGCCGTATATCGCCGTCAACTGTCAGTTGTATGCCAATAGCGTGCTGGGGCAGGATTTTATGGGCAGTGCGCCCACCGATGATGAAAATGGTCGGTTGAGCCGCCTTGAGCTGGCGAACGGCGGCACGCTGTTTCTGGAGAAAATTGAATATCTGGCGCCGGAACTGCAATCCGCGCTGTTACAGGTGATCAAGCAGGGAGTATTAACCCGCCTGGATGCCCGTCGCCTGATCCCGGTGGATGTAAAAGTGATCGCCACCACCACGGTTGATCTCGCTAATCTGGTGGAGCAAAACCGCTTTAGCCGCCAGCTGTATTACGCGTTGCACTCTTTTGAGATTGTTATCCCACCGCTACGCGCGCGGCGTAACAGTATTCCCTCGCTGATTTATACGCGACTGAATAGCCTGAAAAAACGCTTTTCAACCAGCCTGAAGATCGACGACGACGCGCTGGCGCAACTGGTGGCTTATTCATGGCCGGGCAATGACTTCGAGCTGAACAGCATTATCGAAAACATCGCCATCAGTAGCGATAACGGCCATATTCGGCTGAGCAATCTGCCGGATTATCTGTTTGCCGAGCGCCCCGGTCTGGAGACCGCGTCTTCGCTGCTGCCTGCCAGCCTGACCTTTACCGCTATCGAAAAAGAGGCGATTATCCACGCCGCCCGCGTCACCAGTGGGCGCGTGCAGGAGATGTCGCAACTGCTGAATATTGGTCGCACGACCTTGTGGCGTAAGATGAAGCAGTACGACATCGACGCCAGCCAGTTTAAGCGCAAACATCTGGAGTAGTTTCTTCGATTCTGGCCATGGAGAACAGCGCATCCGACAGTCGGTTGATATAACGCTTGAGTTCATCGCGTAACGTCAGCGTTCTGTCCATCGCGATGAGGATCCGCTCCAGCCGCCGTGCCAGGGTGCGCGCAACGTGTAGCTGTGCTGATGCCAGATTTTTCCCCGGAATGACAAATTCTTTCAGGGGGCCGCTCTGCGCCATATTGCGGTCAATAAGCTGCTCCAGCGCCTGAATATCCTCGGCGTTAATCGTCTGCGTTAAGCGGGCGAGACCTTTCTCATCGCTGGCGAGTTCCGATCCCAGCACAAACAGCATCTTCTGGATGGCATGCAGATCTTCGCGTAATTCTGCCTGGCGCGAGCTGGCATAGCAGACGCCAAGCTGGGAAATCAGTTCATCCACCGTACCGTAGGCGTTAACGCGGATGTCGTCTTTGTCGATACGGCTGCCGCCAAACAGCGCGGTCGTGCCTTTATCGCCGGTTCGGGTATAGATGCGGTACATTTATTTTATCTCGCTAAAGGGAAGCACTTTGACCAGTTGGCCAGCATTGGCGCCGAGCATGCGGATCATTGCTGCCCCGGCGGCGATATGCCCACGGACCAGCGCCCGATCCTCGGGTAGCTGGGCGTGGGTTAGGGCAATATCACCGCTGGCGCTGAGGCCGAGACCCACGCGTAGCGTTGAGCTTTTAGCCGCCAGCTTGCTGAGGGCCAGCGCGCAGTCATGTTCGTCGCAACAGATTGTCCGGCAAGGGACGCCTTGCTCTTCCAGCCCCCAGCATAGTTCATCAAGCACGCGCGTATCCTGCCAGCGTGAGTGATAAAACAGATGTACTCCCGGTGATGAAAGTGACATTGCGCCCCCTTATTGATCAGAATGCCTGACGGAAGATCTCGGCAATTTCTTTCTCATTCCCTTTACGCGGGTTGGAGAAGGCATTGCCGTCTTTCAGCGCCATTTCCGCCATATACGGGAAATCGGCTTCTTTGACGCCCAGTTCGCGCAGATGCTGCGGAATACCGATATCAGCAGAGAGGCGAGCGATGGCATGAATCGCCAGTTCGGCGGCATCCATGGCGGACAGACCGTCGGTGTTCTCACCCATAAACTCTGCGATGTCGGCAAATTTCTCCGGATTAGCGATCAGGTTATAGCGCGCCACGTGCGGCAGCAGGACGGCGTTTGCTACGCCGTGCGGCATGTCGTACAGACCGCCAAGCTGATGCGCCATCGCGTGAACGTAGCCAAGGTTGGCGTTGTTGAAGGCCATACCCGCCAGCAAAGAGGCATAGGCCATGTTTTCACGAGCTTTCAGGTTGCTGCCCAGCGCTACGGCCTGGCGCAAATTACGGGCGATCAGACGAATTGCCTGGATAGCGGCGGCGTCGGTAACCGGGTTGGCATCTTTTGAAATATAGGCCTCAACAGCGTGTGTCAGGGCGTCCATCCCGGTCGCTGCGGTCAGTGGCGCAGGTTTGCCGAGCATCAGCAGCGGGTCATTGATGGAAACCGACGGCAGGTTGCGCCAGCTGACAATCACAAACTTCACTTTGGTTTTGGTATTGGTCAGCACGCAGTGGCGGGTGACTTCGCTGGCGGTGCCGGCGGTGGTATTCACCGCGACGATCGGCGGCAGCGGATTGGTCAGGGTTTCAATCCCGGCATAGCTATAGAGATCGCCTTCGTGCGTCGCTGCGATACCGATGCCTTTACCGCAGTCATGCGGACTACCACCGCCGACGGTAACGATGATATCGCATTGCTCCTTACGAAAAACTTCCAGACCGTCGCGCACGTTGGTGTCTTTGGGGTTTGGCTCGACGCCGTCAAACACCACCACGTCAATACCGGCTTCACGCAGATGTTCGAGGGTTTTATCAACCGCGCCGTCTTTAATGGCTCGCAGACCTTTATCAGTCACCAGCAGCGCTTTTTTACCGCCCAACAGTTTGCAGCGTTCGCCCACGACGGAAATAGCATTCGGGCCAAAAAAGTTCACATTTGGCACCAGGTAATCAAACATACGATAGCTCATAATTTACCTTCTTAGATTTAAATTATAATTCAGAAAAACAATTCAGTGCGGTTTGCGCTAATAACATGTCTTGTTCGACAGTACCGCCACTTACGCCGACGGCACCGATTAATTTATCGTTTAATATGACAGGTAAGCCGCCGCCAAAAATAACGATCCGCTGTTGATTCGTTAGCTGTAAACCATATAGTGAGGCACCCGGTTGTACCGCGTCGGTAATTTCATGAGTCCCCTGGCGCAGACAGCAAGCGGTCCAGGCTTTATTCAGTGAAATATCACAGCTGGTGACAAACGCGTCGTCCATGCGTTGCATCAGCAGCGTGTTTCCGCCGCGATCCACCACGGAAAAGACCACCGGCACGTTGATCTCAGACGCTTTAGCCTCGACGGCCTGCGCCATTTTTTTCGCAGCCGCCAGCGTAATGGTGGCGATTGGTTGGCTCTTATTCACAGTTTCTCCTGAAAATAGTGTAGGGCTGAGGTCACGAAAATATCGCGAGACAGCTATTTTTTATCATTGGGTTTGGCTTTATTTTGTCGCCGCGCGTTATTAAGTCAATAGGGTGAGAATTTCAAAAATATTAATTTAATTTTGCGTATCGGCATTTATTGATAATGATCATTTAACTTCGTCACAATTCTCTCCGGCTATTCCTGAGAACTGTTTCAATATGGAACGATGAATTTTTATTACGTACCAAATTGGAACGAAATTAATTTTATTTTTTTATTGCTGTGCTCATTTAGAGTTCGGCCATTGCTGATGAAAGGCGAATGCCGGGTGGTGTGTCCCCGGCAATACGGCCCAGTGTCCCTATTTTTTATCTTTTGAGTCCATAAACTATGAGAAGATCAAAACGATTCGAAGTGCTTGCGAAGCGCCCTGTAAATCAGGATGGGCTGATTGGCGAATGGCCTGAAGAGGGGCTGATCGCCATGGAAAGCCCCTACGATCCGGCTTCGTCGGTGAAGGTAGAGAATGGTCGTATTGTTGAGCTGGACGGCAAGAGCCGCGCCGAGTTCGACATGATTGACCGTTTTATTGCCGACTACGCGATTAACGTGGCTGAAACCGAACGGGCAATGCGGCTCGACGCGCTGGAGATCGCCAGAATGCTGGTGGATATCCACGTCAGCCGGGAAGAGATTGTTGCTATTACCACCGCCATCACGCCGGCGAAAGCGGTGGAGGTGATGGCGCAAATGAACGTGGTGGAAATGATGATGGCGCTGCAAAAAATGCGCGCCAGACGCACGCCGTCCAACCAGTGCCATGTCACCAACCTGAAAGACAACCCGGTACAGATTGCCGCCGATGCGGCTGAAGCGGGGATCCGTGGTTTTTCAGAACAGGAAACCACGGTCGGCATCGCCCGCTATGCGCCGTTTAACGCCCTGGCGCTGCTGGTCGGTTCCCAGTGCGGTCGTCCTGGCGTGCTCACGCAATGTTCCGTTGAGGAGGCGACGGAGCTGGAGCTGGGGATGCGCGGGTTAACCAGCTACGCCGAAACGGTATCGGTATACGGTACAGAGTCGGTGTTTACCGACGGCGATGATACGCCGTGGTCAAAAGCGTTTCTCGCCTCGGCCTATGCGTCTCGCGGGCTGAAAATGCGTTATACCTCCGGTACCGGTTCGGAAGCGCTGATGGGCTATTCCGAGAGTAAATCGATGCTCTATCTGGAGTCGCGCTGCATCTTTATCACCAAAGGCGCGGGTGTACAGGGGCTGCAAAACGGCGCGGTCAGCTGTATCGGCATGACCGGCGCAGTGCCGTCGGGGATCCGCGCGGTGCTGGCAGAAAACCTGATTGCCTCGATGCTCGACCTTGAAGTGGCCTCCGCCAATGACCAGACCTTTTCCCACTCAGATATTCGCCGTACCGCCCGTACCCTGATGCAAATGCTGCCGGGTACCGACTTTATCTTCTCCGGCTATAGCGCCGTGCCGAACTACGACAACATGTTTGCCGGGTCGAACTTCGACGCGGAAGACTTCGATGATTACAACATTCTGCAACGCGATCTGATGGTGGACGGTGGTCTGCGTCCTGTAACCGAAGAAGAAACCATCGCCATCCGTAACAAGGCGGCGCGCGCCATTCAGGCGGTGTTCCGCGAACTGGGTCTGCCGTTGATTAGCGATGAGGAAGTTGAGGCCGCCACTTACGCTCACGGCAGCAAAGATATGCCTGCGCGCAATGTGGTGGAAGATCTGGCCGCCGTGGAAGAGATGATGAAGCGCAATATCACCGGGCTGGATATCGTCGGCGCGCTAAGCCGTAGCGGCTTCGAAGATATCGCCAGTAACATCCTCAATATGCTGAGACAGCGCGTCACCGGTGATTACCTACAAACGTCGGCCATTCTGGATCGCCAGTTTGAGGTGGTCAGCGCCGTTAACGACATTAATGATTATCAGGGACCAGGCACCGGCTATCGCATCTCCGCCGAGCGCTGGGCGGAAATTAAAAATATCGCGGGCGTGGTTCAGCCTGGCTCAATTGAATAAGGCGGTACACCGTGGAATGCACAACTGAACGTAAGCCGGTTTTCACCTTGCAGGTAAGCGAAGGCGAGGCGGCTACAGCGGACGAACGCGTAGATGAAGTGGTGATTGGCGTCGGTCCGGCCTTTGATAAGTATCAGCACAAAACCCTGATTGATATGCCGCATAAGGCGATTCTTAAAGAGCTGGTGGCAGGGATTGAAGAAGAGGGGCTGCATGCACGGGTAGTGAGAATTCTGCGCACCTCGGACGTTTCTTTTATGGCGTGGGACGCGGCTAATCTCAGCGGTTCCGGCATCGGGATTGGTATCCAGTCGAAAGGAACCACGGTGATTCATCAGCGCGATCTGCTACCGCTGAGTAACCTGGAGCTGTTCTCTCAGGCTCCGCTGCTGACGCTGGAAACCTATCGCCAGATTGGTAAAAACGCCGCGCGCTATGCACGCAAAGAGTCGCCTTCGCCGGTGCCGGTGGTCAATGACCAGATGGTGCGCCCTAAATTTATGGCCAAGGCCGCGCTGTTTCACATCAAAGAAACCAAACACGTGGTGCAGGATGCTGCACCCGTCACGCTGCATATTGCACTGGTAAGGGAATGACCATGAACAACAACATCATGACCGCGCAGGATTACCCATTAGCCACCCGCTGCCCGGAGAAAATCCAGACGCCTGGCGGGAAACCGTTAACCGACATAACCCTTGAGAATGTGCTGGCAGGCAAGGTCGGGCCGCAGGATGTGCGTATTTCTCAGCAAACGCTGGAGTACCAGGCGCAGATTGCCGAACAGATGCAACGTCACGCCGTGGCGCGCAATTTCCGTCGCGCGGCGGAGCTGATTGCCATCCCGGATGCTCGTATTCTGGAGATCTATAATGCGCTACGTCCGTTTCGTTCTTCATTCGCGGAGCTACAGGCGATTGCCGATGAGCTGGAGCACACCTGGCATGCCACGGTGAACGCCGCTTTTGTCCGCGAGTCGGCAGAGGTGTATCAGCAGAGAAACAAGCTGCGTAAAAGCAGCCAGTGACGGAGGGCGCATGCCGTTAATCGCCGGGATTGATATCGGCAACGCCACCACCGAAGTGGCGTTGGCGCAACATGGACGGTTTATTGCCAGCGGAATTGTTGCCACCACGGGCATGAAAGGGACGCGGGACAACATTGCCGGGGTGGTGACCTCCCTGCAGCAGGCACTGGATAAAACGCCGTGGTCGCTTCAGGACGTGGCGAAAATCTGCATCAATGAGGCCGCGCCGGTGATTGGCGATGTGGCGATGGAAACCATCACTGAAACCATCATTACGGAATCGACAATGATTGGCCATAACCCGCAGACGCCGGGGGGCGTCGGCGTGGGGATGGGAACCACCATCAGCGTGGATAAGCTGGCATCACTGAGCGAAGATCGCTTTGCGCAGGGCTGGATCCCGCTGGTGGGCGAAGAGATTGATTTCCTCGAAGCGGTCTGGCTCATCAATGAGGCGCTGGATCGTGGGATCAACGTGGTGGCGGCGATCCTGAAAAAAGATGATGGCGTGCTGGTGAACAATCGCCTGCGTCGGGCAATGCCGGTGGTCGATGAAGTGACGCTACTGGAGAAGGTTCCGGAAGGTGTGCTGGCGGCGGTGGAAGTGGCGGCTGCAGGGCAGGTGGTGCGGGTATTGTCGAATCCTTACGGCATCGCGACCTTTTTTGCCCTGACGCCGGAGGAAACGCAAACCATCGTCCCTATCGCCAGAGCGCTGATTGGCAACCGCTCCGCCGTGGTGCTGAAAACGCCGCAGGGTGATGTGCAGTCGCGAACGATCCCGGCGGGTAAGATCTTTATCCGTGGCGAAAAGCGCGGCGGTGAAGCCGACGTAGCGCAAGGCGCGCAGGCCATTATGCAGGCGATGAGCGCCTGTGCGCCCGTGTGTGATATCCGCGGTGAAGCAGGTACGCACGCGGGCGGGATGCTTGAGCGGGTGCGTAAGGTGATGGCCTCGCTGACCGGTCATGACATGAACGCCGTGCATATTCAGGATCTTCTGGCGGTGGATACGTTTATTCCCCGCGAGGTGCAGGGTGGCATTGCCGGTGAATGCTCAATGGAGAACGCCGTTGGCATTGCGGCGATGGTGAAATCTGACCGCTTACAGATGCAGGCTATCGCCAGCGAACTGAGCGCGCGGCTAAACACGCCCGTGGAGGTGGGTGGGGTGGAAGCCAACATGGCCGTGGCTGGCGCGTTAACGACGCCCGGATGCGCCGCGCCGCTGGCGATCCTCGATTTAGGCGCAGGATCCACCGATGCCGCCATTATTAATAGCGACGGCGTAGTGAAGGCGGTACATCTTGCCGGGGCGGGGAATATGGTCAGCCTGCTAATTCAAACGGAACTGGGCTTAAGCGATCCGTTTTTAGCAGAGGAAATTAAAAAATACCCGCTGGCCAAAGTGGAGAGTCTGTTCAGCATTCGCCACGAGAACGGCGCGGTGGAGTTTTTTCGTGAACCGCTCAGCCCGTCAGTATTTGCCAAAGTGGTGTATCTGAAAGACGGCGAGCTGATCCCGGTTGATAACCAGACCTCGCTGGAGAAGATTCGTCTGGTGCGTCGTCAGGCCAAAGAGAAAGTTTTTGTCACCAACTGTCTGCGCGCGTTACGCCAGGTATCACCTGGCGGCTCCATTCGCGATATCACGTTTGTGGTGCTGGTAGGCGGTTCATCGCTGGATTTTGAAATTCCGCAGATGATCACCGATGCGCTGGCGCATTACGGCGTTGTCGCCGGGCAGGGCAACATCCGTGGCACTGAAGGCCCGCGCAATGCGGTGGCGACCGGACTGGTTTTAGCCGGAGAAGCAAAAAAATAGCGCAGAAAACAGCCGCGCAAGCGTTTAGCTGCGGGGTAAGTCAAAGAAAGGCGATGTTCTCTTTGATATCCCGGCGGAGTTGGGTACATAGTATCAAGGTGTCTCTAACGTGGTTAATTTTAAGGATAAGAGCATGCCAACAGCAATTGAAAAAGCCTTGGATTTTATTGGTGGTATGAACACTTCGGCGTCAGTACCCCATTCAATGGATGAAAGCACCGCTAAGGGAATTCTAAAGTATTTGCATGACTTAGGTGTGCCAGCGAGTCCGGAAGTTGTGATGGCACGGGGTGAGCAGGAGGGATGGAATCCTGAGTTCACGAAAAAAGTGGCCGGATGGGCAGAAAAAGTTGCCTCCGGTAACCGCATCCTTATCAAAAACCCAGAGTATTTTTCAACCTACATGCAGGAGCAGCTCAAAGAACTTGTGTGAGCTGACTATCGAATAAAACGCTAACGGACGTTTCCATCTCTGGATGGCGGCGTCCAGAAGGGTTGCCACATGCTGCTTATTGGGCAGACATATCTAAACGAAAGATTAATAAAAAAGGACCTGCGATTTCTCGCAAGTCCTTGATATTTGGTGGCCCCTGCTGGACTTGAACCAGCGACCAAGCGATTATGAGTCGCCTGCTCTAACCACTGAGCTAAGGGGCCGTGGCGGTGGATTATAAAGTAACTCCGCGTCGCAATCCAGACATAAGCGTACGGATGCTGATTTTATAAACAATGTATTATCAGTCCGTTATACTGTTACTCTGATGTATTGTTCGGAGTAATTATGGTTAAGGACATACTGGCACCAGGGCTGCGGGTGGTGTTTTGCGGCATCAATCCGGGGCTATCTTCCGCAGGTACAGGGTTCCCCTTTGCGCATCCCGCTAATCGCTTCTGGAAGGTCATCCATCAGGCGGGATTTACCGATCGCCAACTGAAGCCAGAAGAGGCGCAACACCTGCTGGATTTCCGCTGTGGCGTGACAAAATTTGTCGACAGGCCAACGGTACAGGCTAATGAAGTGAAGCTACAGGAGATGCGTAGCGGTGGCCGTAAGCTTATTGAAAAGATTGATGACTATCAGCCCGCCGCGCTGGCGATTCTTGGCAAGCAGGCGTTCGAGCAAGGCTTCAGTCAGCGCGGAGCGCAGTGGGGAAAGCAGACGCTGACCATTGGCGCGACCCAGATTTGGGTATTGCCAAATCCCAGCGGATTGAGCCGGATTACACTGGATAAGCTGGTGGAGGCGTATCGTGAGCTGGATGACGCGCTGGTCATGCGCGGGATGTAAATAAAAACGCCACCTTGCGGTGGCGTTTGAACTTATACGGCGAGATTAATCGTCGAGGAAGCTACGCAGCACTTCAGAACGGCTCGGGTGGCGCAGTTTACGCAGCGCCTTCGCTTCGATCTGACGGATACGTTCGCGGGTAACGTCGAACTGTTTACCTACTTCTTCCAGCGTGTGGTCGGTGTTCATATCGATACCGAAACGCATACGCAGAACTTTCGCTTCACGCGCGGTCAGGCCAGCCAGAACGTCGTGCGTTGCGGCACGCAGGCTCTCGGTAGTGGCAGAGTCCAGCGGCAGCTCGAGGGTGGTATCCTCGATGAAATCACCCAGATGCGAATCTTCATCGTCGCCGATCGGCGTTTCCATGGAGATAGGCTCTTTGGCGATCTTCAGCACTTTACGGATCTTGTCTTCCGGCATCAGCATGCGTTCAGCCAGCTCTTCCGGCGTCGGCTCACGGCCCATCTCTTGCAGCATCTGACGGGAAATACGGTTGAGCTTGTTAATGGTCTCAATCATATGCACCGGAATACGGATGGTACGCGCCTGATCCGCGATAGAGCGGGTAATTGCCTGACGGATCCACCAGGTTGCGTAGGTGGAGAACTTGTAACCACGACGGTATTCAAACTTATCAACCGCTTTCATCAGACCGATGTTGCCTTCCTGAATCAGATCCAGGAACTGCAGACCACGGTTGGTGTATTTCTTGGCGATAGAGATAACCAGACGTAAGTTCGCTTCAACCATCTCTTTTTTCGCACGACGGGCTTTCGCCTCACCGATGGACATGCGACGGTTGATATCTTTAACCTGCTCGATGGTCAGGCCGGTTTCTTCTTCAATCTGCTGCAGTTTCTGCAGGCCGCGGTGAACGTCATCTGCCACGTCGTGCAGTTTTTCAGACCACGGTTTGTTCATCGCGATTGCCGCGTTGAACCACGTTTCGCTGGTTTCATTGCCAGTGAACAGAGTGATGAAGTTTTTCTTCGGCATTTTGCACTGCTCAACGCAGAGCTTCATGATCAGACGTTCCTGAGTACGCACGCGGTCCATCATGACGCGCATGCTGTTTACCAGGTAGTCGAACTGCTTCGGCACCAGGCGGAACTGTTTGAACACTTCAGACAGCTTCTGAATTTCTTCCTGCGCGGCAGCATGGCTGCGGCCTTTGGCCTTGATCGTGTCGCGGGTGATTTCGTACTGGGTACGCAGCTCAGCGAATTTTTCACGCGCTAATTCAGGGTCGATGCTGTTGTCGTCATCGTTGCTGTCGTCGTCATCTTCTTCATCTTCGTCTTCATCTTCATCCATCTCTTCTTGAGAGAGTTCAGAACCGACGTGGGTCGCCGTTGGCGCCATGTCTTCTTCCGCGTTAGGATCGACAAAGCCGGTGATGAGATCGGACAGACGCGCTTCTTCAGCTTCTACGCGATCGTATTGCTCAAGCAGATAGGTGATGGCTTCCGGGTATTCAGCAACGGAGCATTGAACCTGGTTAATCCCGTCTTCGATGCGCTTAGCGATGTCGATTTCGCCTTCACGGGTTAACAGTTCAACGGTACCCATTTCACGCATGTACATGCGGACCGGGTCAGTTGTACGGCCGATTTCGGACTCAACGCTGGACAGAACCTGGGCAGCCGCTTCTTCCGCGTCTTCATCGGTGCTGTTGGAGGTTTCAGCAAGCAGCAGATCATCGGCATCAGGTGCTTCTTCCATCACCTGAATACCCATGTCATTGATCATTTGGATGATGTCTTCGATTTGATCTGAATCGACGATATCTTCCGGCAGATGGTCATTGACCTCGGCATAGGTCAGATAGCCTTGCTCCTTACCACGTTGGACAAGAAGCTTCAGCTGTGACTGCGGGTTTTGCTCCATAAGACGGTATCCACACTTAATTCGTTTGATTGGTGTTGGGCGGTAAAACCGCCAACGGCAAAACGAGGGCATACTTATATTTTGCCGCTGCCTCTCCGTGCGGCTGTCGGGGGCTTCCCGATCGATATTCGGCAGTTAAGCCGTTAAATACTTCATCTTTCACGTTTTCTCTGCGTTAGCTGCGTTCTCTCTTCCTGGTCATGTACTTATGTACACTCCCAGGCGTTCGTTCACTTGCTGCCTTGATACAACGCGAATGATTTTGTCTTTGTTTTGTCTTTCTCTTATTTCTTGGCCAGTTCCTGGTTCAGCGTCCAGAGTTCCCGGCGTTCTTCGCTGCTTAAACCGTGTGTGCGCTCACGAGCTATCAACTCTTCCTGGCGCAGTTCAAGCATCGAATCAAACATATGGTTGAGTGAGTCGGTGAAGGTTTTTTCTGCGATATCTTTATCTGCTATATCGTCCCACATCGACAGTTTTTCAAGGGTTGCAGCATCATTTGTGCCACGATAGTGCTCTAAAAGTTGGCCGGTGGTCAGGCCTGGCTGAGCCAGACAAGTGTTGACCAGTTCTCTGAATAAGCCAAGTCCAGGCAGCTTATTGCTGTCCAGCGCGCCTAACGGCGGAACCAGCGGAGCAAGGTCCGGGTTTTGCACCAGCAACCCTATAAGTATACGCATGGTCGTACGTTTTAGCTGTGGAACAGGGCGGGAAGCGCCATTTTCTGCCAGTTTTGGCATTAAACGTTCAAGCTGGCTGTCATCCAGAATGCCGAGCTTGTTTCCCAACTCCTGTCGCAGATAAATGCGCAACGTTTCGCCCGGCACCTGAGTGATCAGTGGCAGCGCCAGCGTGCTGAGCTGCGCGCGTCCGTCCGGGGTACTCAAATCTACCTGTGGCAACAGGCTATTAAATAAAAACGCGGAGAGCGGCAACGCCTGCTCCATCCGGGCTTCGAAAGCCTCTTTCCCTTCTTTACGCACTAACGTATCGGGATCTTCGCCATCAGGTAAAAACATAAAGCGTAGCTGGCGGCCGTCTGTCATATAAGGCAGTGCGGTTTCCAGCGCGCGCCATGCTGCGTCGCGTCCGGCACGGTCGCCGTCGTAGCAGCAAATCACGTTGTTCGTCGCGCGAAACAACAGCTGGATGTGATCGGCGGTGGTTGACGTCCCAAGGGATGCCACGGCGTAGTTAATGCCGTATTGCGCCAGCGCCACCACATCCATATAACCTTCCACCACTAACAGGCGCTGCGGATCGGCGTTATCCTGCTGGGCTTCATAAAGGCCATATAGCTGGCGACCTTTATGGAAAATATCGGTTTCCGGGGAGTTCAGATACTTCGGCAGGGCATCGCCCAGCACGCGTCCACCAAAACCAATGACCCGACCACGTTTGTCGCGGATGGGGAACATCACCCGTTCGCGAAAACGATCGTAACTGCGTCCCTGATCGTTGGTGACCAACATCCCCGCATCGACCAACGATTTGCGATTCTCAGCATTGCCGCCAAACCGTTTCAGGACGTTATCCCAGCCGGGGGGGGCAAAACCAATAGCAAAACGGGTGATAACGTCGCTACTTAATCCTCGCTTTTCCAGGTACTGGCGCGCAGGGGTAGCGGCGGGCTGCATCAAAGACTGTTGATAAAAAGTGTTCAGGCCGTCCATCAATTGATAAAGGCTTTGCCGTTGATGGCGCTCTATCTGACTGGGGCCACTGCCTGCTTCATAGGGCACTTCAAGGTTGTGCATTGCGGCCAGTTCTTCGACGGTTTCCACAAACTCGAGCTTGTCGTAGTTCATGAGAAAGTCGACGGCGTTGCCATGCGCGCCACACCCAAAGCAGTGATAAAACTGTTTTTCACCGTTTACGGTGAAAGAGGGGGTTTTTTCGTTATGGAACGGACAGCACGCGTGATAATTTTTGCCCTGCTTTTTCAGCTTTACCCGCGCGTCGATGAGATCGACGATGTCGGTTCTTGCCAGCAGGTCATTAATAAATACACGTGGAATTCGTCCAGCCATATGCCCCGTTTATTTTGTTATGACTCACATACACAAAATCATTCAGGATGCATCAAGGCGGCAAGGGAGCGAATCCTCAGGAGCGTACATCAGTACGTGACTGGGGTGAACGACTGCAGCCAACGCAGAGGCAGCTTGAATGATGACGTGTATAAACGAAAATAAGCCGCGCATTCCTTCCGGAAGCACGGCCTTACAACTACAACTCAGTCTGAATTGAGAGCTTTAGCTCTCAATGGATTAGTACAGACGAGTACGGCGTGCGTTTTCGCGAGCCAGTTTCTTCGCGTGACGTTTCACAGCAGAAGCTTTAGCGCGCTTACGTTCGGTAGTCGGTTTTTCATAGAACTCACGACGACGAACTTCCGCCAGAACACCTGCTTTTTCGCATGAACGCTTGAAGCGACGCAGTGCTACGTCGAACGGCTCGTTTTCACGTACTTTAATTACCGGCATGTAACTCTCACCTTTAATAAATTCGGTTTGCCGCTGGCATCAACGCCAGCTTATTTCAAAATGGTGCGGAATTTTACTGCAATTGCTGCTGCTTTGTAAAGCACCCACGCGATTTTGAAAGGGACTTTTATAAGGACAAGGAGTATACACGAGGCATGCGCCTGGGGCGAACAAAGTTTTACATCAACCCGCATTGGTCCTACACTGCGCGGTAATAGAGCGAGGTAAAACAAGTCATGCGTGTACTGGGTATTGAAACATCCTGCGATGAAACCGGCATCGCCATTTACGACGATGAAAAAGGTCTTTTAGCCAACCAATTGTATAGTCAGGTGAAATTACACGCTGACTACGGCGGCGTAGTGCCAGAACTGGCCTCGCGCGATCACGTACGTAAAACCGTACCGCTGATTCAGGCCGCGCTGAAAGAAGCGGGACTCACGGCAAAAGAGATCGATGCGGTGGCGTACACCGCAGGTCCTGGTCTGGTTGGCGCGCTGCTGGTCGGCGCAACCGTAGGACGTTCGCTGGCGTTCGCCTGGGGCGTGCCGGCAATTCCTGTGCACCACATGGAAGGGCATTTGCTGGCGCCGATGCTGGAAGAGAATCCTCCTGCTTTTCCGTTCGTCGCGCTGCTGGTTTCCGGTGGGCACACGCAACTGATTAGCGTCACTGGTATCGGTCAGTATGAATTACTGGGTGAATCGATTGATGACGCGGCAGGTGAAGCGTTTGACAAAACCGCCAAGCTGCTGGGGCTGGATTATCCTGGCGGCCCAATGCTGTCTAAGCTGGCGTCACAGGGTGTGGAAAAACGCTTTGTCTTCCCGCGTCCGATGACCGACCGTCCGGGGCTGGATTTCAGCTTCTCCGGCCTGAAAACCTTCGCCGCGAATACGATTCGTAATAACGAAAATGACGATCAAACGCGTGCAGATATCGCCCGTGCCTTTGAAGATGCGGTGGTTGATACGCTGATGATCAAGTGCAAACGCGCGCTGGATCAAACCGGTTTTAAACGTCTGGTGATGGCGGGGGGCGTGAGCGCTAACCGCACGCTGCGCGCAAAACTGGCCGAAATGATGCAAAAACGCCGCGGCGAAGTGTTCTATGCGCGCCCGGAATTTTGTACCGACAACGGGGCGATGATCGCCTACGCGGGGATGGTGCGTTTTAAAGCGGGCGCAACGGCGGATCTTGGCGTGACCGTGCGTCCACGCTGGCCGCTGGCGGAATTACCGGCGGCGTGAGTTTTTTGCCCGGTGGTGGCTTTGCTTACCGGGCCAACAAAACCGTAGGCCGGGTCAGGCGAAGCCGCCACCCGGCGATAAACCGCGCTACACCCGCAACATTCCTTTCTCTTCCAGAAACGCAATAATCGTCGCCAGACCGTCGCCCGCCTTCAGGTTAGTAAACGTCCACGGACGCTCGCCGCGCATGCGCAGGGTATCGCGTTCCATCACCTCCAGCGAAGCGCCTACGTAAGGGGCCAGATCGGTTTTGTTGATCACCAGAAAATCGGATTTGGTGATCCCCGGCCCGCCTTTACGCGGGATCTTCTCGCCTTCGGCAACGTCGATCACGTAGATCGTCAGATCCGCTAATTCCGGGCTGAAGGTGGCGCTCAGGTTATCGCCGCCGCTTTCCACAAAAATCAGATCCAGGTTGCCGAATTTCTCGCTCAGCGCTTCGACCGCGGCCAGATTCATCGACGCATCTTCGCGGATGGCGGTATGTGGACAGCCGCCAGTTTCCACACCAACTATTCTGTCCGGTTCCAGGGCGCCTGCTTCGGTGAGAATGCGCTGATCTTCTTTGGTGTAGATATCGTTAGTCACGACCGCCAGTTGATAGCTGCTGCGCATGGCTTTGCATAACGCTTCCAGCAGCGCTGTTTTGCCGGAGCCAACCGGGCCGCCAACGCCCACGCGCAGGGGATGCTTGTAATCACTCATTTTTTCTCCTCAGGAACGGAATAAGCGGGAATATTGGGTTTCATGCCGGGCAGACGCGATGGCGGCTAACGGCGTTGCGGATCCGAGGCTGGCATCAGGACACGCCAGCGCTTGTGCCAGACCTTGCGCATAACGATCGCCAAGCGAAATAATCAACCGCTGTGCCGCCTGCTGGCCAAAGGGAACCAGTTTGACGCCTGCCATCACTGCGCTCTCAATCCAGCTGTAGCCGAGGCTTAATGCCAGGTTCGTCAGGGGGATTTTCCAGCGTACGCCCAGCCAGGCCATGCCGCACAGCTGGCTGTCGGTAAAGAGCGTGCGCCATTCCCGGGAACAGTCTGGTTCCCAGTCGGTGACCAGCCGCGTAAAGGCGATGCCCCGGCTGCGTTCTTCATCCCGCAGTTCGCGGGTTTCCCGACAGGCCAGCAGGTAAGCGGTCCAGCGGCGCGCGGCGGCGAGATCGTCCTGCTCACAGGCGCGATACAATCTCGCCAGCAGCGGTAAGTCGACGGTAAAAAAGTTGTGCTCCATCTGCTGAATTTGCCAGTCAGAGAAGTCATCGACGCTTTTCACCCAGCCGATTTCCACCGCCCACTCCAGACCCTGAGACCAGGTAAACGATCCCACCGGGAGACTGCTGCTGGCGAGCTGCATCAGGCGCAGCTGTTGGGTGCTATGCATCAGTGCGCATGGCCGTGATGATGCCCGTGTGACTCGCTCGCATAGG
Organism: Citrobacter sp. S55_ASV_140; assembly: GCF_018919505.1. Lineage (NCBI taxonomy): Bacteria > Pseudomonadati > Pseudomonadota > Gammaproteobacteria > Enterobacterales > Enterobacteriaceae > Citrobacter > Citrobacter sp. S55_ASV_140. The sequence continues at coordinate 990 of NZ_JAHLQZ010000039.1, read as the reverse complement.
CACCCGCTTCCGGCTCAAACGGCAACTGGGCAAACGCCACCTCGAGGTTGAACTGGCGCAGCATATCGTCCAGCACATGATCGTGGTGGTAGCGCAGCTCATCGGGCAGGATCTGCAACGGTACGTGGCGATTACCAAGGTGGTAACAGGCTTTGGCGAGCAAAAAAGGGTTGGCGCAGCGCACGACGGAAACCGACTCCGGCGCGGCGATCACTTCGATCACCTCGCGGCCATCGTCGGTAGTCAGCAGATCGCCGCCGCGTAACAGTAAACCGCGCGGTAGCATTAATCCGGCTTCGCGGCCATCGCTCAGTGCCACTCTGGCGCGGCTTTTTACGCGAACATCAATGGGTAGCGTGACGCTTGCGGTGACGCGGTGGGCGTGGTCAAGGCGTTGGGTCAGGTAGATCATCCTCACTCCTTAAAACAGGAAATAGCGTTGCGCCATCGGCAAAACGTCTGCCGGGTCGCTGGTAATCAGTTCACCGTCAATGCGTACCTCGTAGGTCTGGGCATCGACGGTGATATTAGGCTGCAGAGCGTTGTGGATCATGTCAGCCTTTTTTACCGTCCGGCAGCCTTTGACGACGGCGATAGCGCTTTGCAAATTAAGTTGCTGCGGGACGTTTTGCGCGTCGGCAGCCTGTGAAATAAAGGTTAGACGGGTGTGATGCCGCGCTGCGCCAAGCGCGCCGAACATCATGCGGTAATGCACCGGCTGCGGGGTAGGGATTGAGGCGTTGATATCACCCATCGGCGCGCAGGCGATCATCCCGCCCTTCACGATGGTCGCCGGTTTTACGCCAAAAAAGGCCGGCGACCACAGCACCAGGTCGGCCAGTTTACCGGGCTCAACCGAGCCGACTTCGTGGGCGATACCGTGGGTCAACGCCGGATTGATGGTGTACTTGGCGATGTAGCGTTTAACACGCTGATTGTCGTTGTCGCCGATTTCTTCTGCCAGCGGACCACGCTGAACCTTCATGCGGT